>JAYTNK010000105.1:0-9376 GCA_043748375.1 Cytophagales bacterium | reverse complement strand
TGTAATCGTCAATCTTAAATCGTCAATCTTCCTGAGCTAATATACAGCCTTTACAGAGGCTATGAATTTGAAGCCTACGCCTGGTATATTTTCTATTTTTAGGGCTTCATCAAGTTTGAGATATTTGCGCAAACGCGTGATGAATACATCGAGGCTACGCCCCATGAAATAATCATCTTGTCCCCATATTTTTTTGAGAATATCCTCACGTTTCATCACAACGCCTACATTTTGGCAGAAATAGCGTAAAACCTCGGCTTCGCGCAGGGTAAGTTGGCGCGTTTCGTTGGGGTGTCGCAGTTCAAGATTATCAAAATCAAATTCGAAATCAGCAATATCATAGCGTTTAACGTCTGAAATCTCTTGCGCTTCGGGGCGTGTACGTTTAAGGAAAATCTCGATGCGCAATACCAATTCCTCTACACTGAAAGGCTTTGTAATATAGTCATCTGCCCCAATTTTGAGTCCTGTTATTTTGTCGTCTTGCAACGTTTTGGCAGTCAAAAAGAAGACAGGCACACGCCTATTCACTTCGCGTATGCGTTCCGCAAGGGCGAATCCGTCTAACTTAGGCAACATGACATCAAGCAGGCATAGGTCAAAATCTTGTTTGCTAAAGGCAGTCCAGCCTTTTTCGCCATTGTCGCAATGCACTACTTCGTAGCCTTCGAGTTCGAGGCTGTCTTTTGTAACAAGAGCCAACGCGGGGTCATCTTCTACAAAAAGCAATTTAGCTTTATATTCGCTCATGGTTCGTATTTATTATTTTATGCCCAAATCATTTTTAACAATTTTGTGAACGTGCTTTTGAGGTCTTTTCGGTTCACGATAAAGTCTAAAAAGCCATGTTCCAGCAAGTATTCGGAGGTTTGGAAGCCTTTTGGCAAGTCCTTGCCTATAGTTTCGCGCACCACACGCGGGCCTGCAAAGCCTATCAAAGCGTTAGGTTCGGCTATGTTAAAGTCGCCCAGCATCGCATACGAAGCTGAAACGCCTCCTGTGGTTGGGTCGGTCATGAGCGAAATATAAGGAATTTTTGCTTCAGCGAGTAGGGCAAGCTTGGCAGATGTTTTTGCCATTTGCATGAGGGAGAAACCAGCTTCTTGCATTCTTGCGCCGCCTGAGCGGGAAATCATGCACATCGGTTGCCGATGGTCAAGCGAATATTGGATAGCGCGGGCTATTTTCTCGCCTACCACCGTACCCATCGAGCCGCCTATAAAGCTAAAATCCATGCATGCTATCGTAATATCTATGTCGTTCATTTTGCCTGTGGCACTGCGGACAGCATCTTTCAGTCCGCTTTTCGTTTTCCCATCGCGTATTCTATCTGCATAGCTTTTAGAATCATAAAACTGCAAGGGGTCTGCGGAAGTAATATCAGCGTCAAGCTCTGTAAAAGTATGATTATCAAACAGCATTTCGAAATATTCTGCTGAGCCGACCCGCTCATGATACCCACATGATACACAAGTATAGGCGTTTTTTTGGAGGTCAGCCGTAAGCATTAAATAATCGCAACTGGTGCATTTATGCCACAAGCCGTCTGGCGTTTCTTTTTTTTCGTTGGTAGGCGTGCTAATGCCTTTCTCTTTGCGGTTAAACCAAGCCATAAGGGAGGTGAGAGGTTAATTTTAGGGCAAAGTTAAAGAAAATATCAAAAAAAGCACGTTTTCCCTCCAAAAAAGAAAAACAGCAACGGATATTTCCTATCCGCGCCCATTCATCGGGCAGGCAAGTGGCAAACATTTCATTCGTTGCCTAAATTGGCTACTCAAAAAGAAAACTCTCCATAAAAGATAAATTTTTAGCATATCTATACGTTATTTGCAGAAATATACGCGCTTCAGTGGCGTAAAAACTATGCTTTCCTCCTTATGAAATACCTATTTATAGTTTGTCTTGTGCTATGTCAAACAGCTCGCCTGCCCGCTCAGGTAACGGTAGTAGATAGCATGACGCTCTATTATGAGCATAATTTATTGCAAAACAAGTTTATACAATTCTTTGCGACCAAAGCCATGAATGATATGTATAACTTCAAATTCACCAAAGCCGAGAACCAATACAAGTGGTTGCAAGAAAAATATCCTGAACACCCCCTCCCCTACTTCTTACTTGGCTTAAGCGAAACGTGGAAGATGTTGCCCAATCCTGAAGATGAGCAGTATGATGAACTTGCCCTCGCCTACTTTGACCAAGCTATAGATTATGCTTATAAACTCCAAAAAGGAGAAACAGAAAACTTAGAAGCCTCCTTCTTTCTGTCTGCCGCGTATGCTTTCAAATCGCGTATCCACGCGGATAGAGCACATTGGAGTCGCGCTATTTTTACGGGTAGGCGAGCTTTGGCGCATTTGCGCTATATCGAAAAGTGGGAAGACATTAGCCCCGAATGGTTGTTGGGCGAAGGATTGTATAACTATTATGCCGTTTGGATTAGAGAGAATTATACACTCATGCGACCTGTTATGGCTATGTTCAAGCGCGGAAACCAAAAAGAAGGACTGAAGCAATTAGAAAAAGCAAGTGAAAACGCCTTCTTTGTACGTATCGAAGCCCTTCACTTCTTGATGCGCATTTACCGCACCGAAGAGAATATACCAGATAAAGCCTTTACGATAGCTGCCTATCTAAATACTACTTATCCTGACAACCCATATTTTCAACGTTATTATGTCAGTTGTGCCTACAATCAAGGGAATTGGCAAGAAACACAACGCGTAGGCTTAGAAGTTATGGCTAAAATTGAGCAGAAAATGGACGGTTATGAAGCGGTTACAGGCAGGTATGCAAGCTACTTTTTAGCCAATGTCGCGATGGTTTATCAGGGAAATACTGCTGAAGCAAAACGCTACTTTGATATGACAGTCGCCTTTGCTGAATCCGTAAAAGCCTACGATTCAGGATATTATCAAGCGGCACTCCTTGAACTTGGACGCATAGCCGACCGAGAAAAAGATTTTAAAAAAGCCAAATCTTATTATGGAAAATTGAGAAAACACGCCAAAAGAAACTCAAAAGGCTATAAAGAAGCAAAAGAAAAAGACAAAGCATACAAACGAAGCAAAATAGAGGATTGAATGCGCACTAAAATTTAAGGCTTAGAAATCCACCCGAAAGGCATTTGTTGGTATATACTTAATATGAGAACAATCGTATGGGTATTTGGCTTATTGCTTTTGAAAAGCTGTCAAATCCCTGAAAAAACACCTGCCTCCTATCCAATTAGGGAAAACTTTAAATTCCCCATATACAATATAAAATACAATGCGGATACCGCTAAGGCTACTCTTTGGAAAGTAGATAGCCTTATGTCACACTATCCTTTAGTGATACGTACCAAATATGCGTTTCAAGATACTATACTAGATGCAGAATTGAATCATGGCAACCGTTTAGAAATTACAGAAAATTTTTTCTCTTTGAGAGAGCGAATTTCAGAATTTCAAGAACAAGAAACAACAGAAAACTTTTTCTCTTTGGGAGACCAAATTTCGGAATTTCAAGAACAAGAAACAATAGATAGCGATAGCTTGACAATATTAGCAGATTATAAGCAAAATATTGTAACGAACGCCTATGACAATCGCTTTTGTTACCCTATATATGTCATCAATAATCAAAAGAAGCCTAAACTATTTACAGGCAAAGACAGACATGTATTTGCTATTCAAGAGGCATTGCACCCAAACGGGAAATGGTATCCTATCGAACAACGCGGTCTTGATTTTTGCGGAAATGGGCATTGGAGCACTACCCTAAACCCAAAAGAATATATAGTTTTTTTTGTACCCAAATATCAAGGCGATTTCAAAACCAAGCTTAGAGTAAGGCTTCATACAGGCGAAAAGGCATTGTTTTCCGAACCCATTATAGGTTATATTTCTATGAAACAGTTTTTACTTTCTCCTGTTGATAAAAAACGAAAATTAAAAAACCCATCATACATAAAAGGTCGCTTTTATAGCGTATTGCCCTTTGAATTTGACTCGGAAATATATCAAAATCAATCTACAAAAAGCAGTGGTTATACAACTTACTCCTCTAATTCCAACAAATAAGTTATTTTTGAATTTTAATTTTTCAGGTAATTCAATACTTATTGGTTGAAAACCAATGCTTCACTTTACCATGTATCCAAATAAAATTGTTTTAAGTTTATGCCTTTTTAAATAAAAAAACTGTTTTTTTAAAGGATTTATAGCTTTTTAAATAAAAAAAAGCTATCTTTGAAAAAAACAACAGCTTTTTATGCAAAAAGGCTGTATTTACAAAAAACAAACCTATAGGCAGACTTCTGAAGGCTTCAAGCATCTGCAAGTCTATCACGATTCAACCACATGAAAAAAGATAAAGCAAAAAAAGACGGTGGACAACCCGACACATCTTCAAGCTCCAAAACGAAAAAGCAACACCATTTCAAACCACGAGGCAATAAAAACACAAGCAAAAAGCCGAAAGAAGTCCAAGACTTGCCTACCCGCCTCGCTGACTTGTTTGAAAGTCAGCCTACAAAGGTCTTTGCTATCAAAAATATATTTAGTGCTATCAACGCACACAACGAACCCGATAAACTCGAAGTGGTACGCGCCCTCGAAGCCTTGTTGGAGCTCAACTCGGTCATAGTTAATGCTGACGGCAATTTTCGTAGCAACCAAAAACTGCCCGTACTCGATGGTACAGTAGATTTTGTGAACCAACGATTCGCCTTTGTAGTTTGCGAAGGCTTAGAGGAAGACATTTGGGTAAGCTCCGAAAACTTAAAAACTGCTCTCGATGGCGACCGCGTAAAAGTACGCTATAATCCCCGCAAACGTGGCAACAAAATAGAGGGCGAAGTGATAGAAGTCGTAGAACGTGTTAAAACCGAGTTCGTAGGCAAGATTGATGTCCGTGATAGATATGCCTTCGTAAACGCTGACAGCCGCAAAATGCACATGGATATTTTTGTTCACATCGACCACGTGCATGGTGCAAAAACAGGCGAAAAAGTTATCGTTAAAATTGTGAAATGGCATGACGAAGCCAACAGTCCCGTAGGCGAGGTTATCAAAGTATTGGGCAAAGCAGGCGCGCATAATACCGAAATGCACGCCATATTAGCAGAGTATGGCTTGCCTACCGAGTTCCCCGCAGGTGTAGAAGAAGAGGCAGGCAAGATTAAATGGAAATTGCTGAAAACCGAACTCAAAAAACGCAAGGATTTTAGAGAAATTACTACTTTTACGATTGACCCCGATGATGCTAAAGACTTTGATGACGCGCTTTCTATACGCCCATTGGAAAATGGAAATTGGGAAATAGGCGTACACATAGCCGATGTAACGCATTATATTCAACCTGATACAGCCCTTGAGAAAGAAGCAAATCGCCGCGCCACGTCTATTTATTTAGTAGATAGAGTAGTGCCGATGTTGCCCGAAGCTCTTTCAAATGACCTCTGCTCATTGAAACCAAATACTGACCGCCTTACGTTTTCGGCTGTATTTGAAATAGACAACGATGCGCAGGTACTCAATAAATGGTTTGGACGCACTGTCATTCACTCCAATCGCCGATTTGCTTATGAAGAAGCGCAAGCTATTCTTGAAAAAGGGGAAGGTGATTATTACCAAGAACTAACGTTGCTGAATACACTCGCCAAAAAAATGATGAAAGAGCGTTTTAGTCATGGTGCCATCAATTTTGAAACAACCGAAGTGAAATTCAAACTTGATGAAAATGGTACACCACTCGGCATTTTTGTAAAAGAGCGCAAAGATGCACACCGTTTGATTGAGGAATTTATGTTATTGGCAAACAAATACGTAGCCGAGTTTATCTTTAATCAAAAAAGCAAAGATGGCGAATCGCCTACTATGGTCTATCGAGTTCACGAAAAACCAGATGTAGAAAGACTCGAAAATTTTGCTACATTTGCGCAAAAGTTCGGCTACAACATAGCCACAGGAGGAAAGGCTCTCGCAAGTTCTATCAATCGCCTCGTAACCGAAACCATCGGCTCGCCTACCCTTGCCTTCCTGCAAACCCTCGCCATTCGCGCTATGGCAAAAGCTCGCTATAGTACCGAACCCATCGGGCATTTTGGCTTGGCATTCCCGCATTATACGCACTTTACCTCGCCTATTCGTCGATACCCCGACATGATGGTGCATCGATTGGTGCAACATTATTTAGATAAAAAGACATCGGTAAACAAGTTGGAAATTGATACGTTTTGCAAACATTCCACCAACATGGAAAAACGCGCTATGGACGCAGAACGCGCCTCTATCAAGTACAAACAAGTAGAATATATGTCCATGATGGAAAATAAAATCTATGATGGCACCATAACAGGCGTTACAGAATTTGGTATGTATGTAGAAATTACCGAAACGAAATGCGAAGGTATGGTACGTACTGCCGATATGTTTGATGACCATTATGAACTTGACTCAAAAAATTATTGCCTGCGTGGACGCAAACGCGGACGCGTACTATCATTTGGCGAAACGGTAAAAGTTCGCGTCAAAAATACTGACTTGGAACGCAGAACTATGGATTTGATATTGGCGAAGTAAAATGAGAGTTATAGCACAAGGCAAAAACACAGGCAAAAAATCCGAATAATAGTAGTATCAGGCAAGGCAATTTTAAAACGTGAGATTGCCTTCAGATGTATCATTAAAGAAAAACATAGATATTTATGAAAGAGCGTACTTTTATTAGTTTTGATTGGGCTATCAAAAAAATCCTTCGCCACAAAGAGAACTTTAAAGTTTTAGAGGGCTTTTTGAGCGAACTGTTAGGCTTTGATGTTACAATAGAAAATATACTCGAAAGCGAAAGTAACAAACAACACGAAGAAGATAAATATGACAGAGTCGATATTTTGGTAAATTCGCCTAAAAATGAGCTTATGCTTATTGAGGTTCAGTATGATGATGAAATAGATTATTTTCACAGAATGATTTATGGCATATCAAAACTTATTACAGAATACATCAGCGAAGGGCAACAATACGGAGAAATTAAAAAAGCCTATTCTATCAATATTATGTACTTTCGACTAGGGCAAGGGCAAGATTATGTGTATGAATACGAAGGGGGATTTGTGGGCAGAAAGAAAAAAGACACCCTCAATCCTACCAAAGCCCAAAAAATAAAGTATCAAATAGACACTGTAGCAGACATTTTTCCAAAATACTACATCATTCGAGTAGGCAGCTTCAAAGAGGAAAAAGTTACAGATACTCTTGATGAGTGGATATATTTCTTGAAAAAAAGCGAAATAAAACCCAACTTTACAGCCAAAGGTATGCAAGAAGCCCAAAAAGTATTGCGTTATGAGAACATGAACGCTGAAGACCAGTATGCCTACAAGCGTCATATTGAAAACAAACGCATCGAAATGGGTGTAACAGAAACAGCCGCCTACAATGCGAGCAGAAAACGTAATATAGAAATTGCAAAAGACCTTTTGGCGGAAGCCATGCCAATAGAAAATGTAGTGAAATTAAGCAAACTTACTTTAGAAGAAGTCCAAACCATAGCACGAAATGAAGATATAGACAAGGAAGATGAGGAGTAAAAGCATCCTTGTTGTATTTTTTTAAGTAATAATGATAGACCACTTTCAAAAATATTTCTTTTTTGAAAGTAAAAAAGACGGTTATTTGACAATTTTTGTGAAAGTCTGTAGCAGCCTGCCGTTTTAAGCCTGCAAATAATCTAAAGCCCGTTGCTACAGCCTTACATCTACAAAAAATGTCTGACAACCTAAAAGATTGCCAGACATTTTTTGTAGAGATAAAAAACATTCATTTTGTCATTCTGAACGAAGTGAGGAAACTCGTTGCTAATCAATGATTTGTAATCTAAAAGCGAGGCTTTTCGCTTTGCTCAAAATGACAAAATGCTTATAGATGTGGGCTTTCTTCAAAAATTACCTTAGAAGCATATATTTTTTATTTACCCCTTATTTTTATTTTTTAGTCTAAACCTTTTGCTTTTCGCATTTCCTTTTTCTGTGTTTCGTACAGTTCTTTGAATGTATTAAAGTCAGTTACAGGGACTAATTTTTCAAGTTGGGCGAGTGCTTTATCACTGTAATCTTCTAAGCCTACTATGAGTGCTTGCTGTGTATAGGCTTGCAAAAGGGGTACAGACTTTTCGTTGGTGCGCACTGCTTGGACTAATACTTGGTATGCTTTGTTTGAATCTCCTATTTTGTTTTGGAAAAAACGGGCAATCGCTACGATGTTTTGCTCATGATACGGTTGCGCAAGGGTTGCTTGCATATATTGTTTTTCGGCTGTTTTGAAATCTTTTTTGTCTTCGGCTATTTGTGCGCGAAAATAAGCAGTACCTTTTCGGTGAAATAGGTTCAGTTTTGCTGTGGCTAACTGTGTTTCGAGGTCACCAAATTTTTGTTGTGCCGCCAATACGTGCAATTTAGTATAATTTAGTTCTGACGAAATAGCACTTGGTAGCCCTGTATTGGCAGGCAAGCCAATGGCTAAATCAAGTGCTTTGGATATTTCGCGCTTGGAAAGTAGCAGATTGATTAGTTCACAGCCAGCTTTTGCCTTGAGTTTGTTATCTTTTATTTGGGCATATAATTCCATGAGGGTAGGCAAGGGGACTATATTGCGCTTGTAGTGTATAAAATTGTAGCGATCGTTATCATCTTCTATAGTGGCATCGTCTGCCAATACATGGAGAATTTTGACTGCCCAAACACCTAATTCTTTATCGGCTTCGCTTAGTTCTTTCTCGCCTTCGCGTGGGGTTAGCTTCATCAATTCCTTCCAAAGAACGGCGGCTTCGACAAAATCACCAGCTTCGCTTAAGGCTATGGCGCGATAAAACTTGCCTTCGCGGTCGTTGCCTAATTCGACTGCCCGTTTCAAATAATAGTCTGCTAATTGGAATGCTTGTTGCTCGGCAAGCCACAACCCAAGCACTGTATTAAAATAGGCATCTTTGTCTAGGGCAGGCAAGCTGGCAAGAGCTTGGATACCCGCGTCTGTATTGCCACGATAATATTCATAACACGCTGTTATGAACTGTGTTCGAGAGATGTTGATGCCATTTTTATCTGCTTTTTCGAGGGCAGTTAGAAGTGGGAATAAGGCATCATCTGTTTCGCCTATACGATTTAGTCCATAATTATAAGTATAAGCAATGCGTTGATTGAGGTCTTTTTCAAGTCCTGCCTTGCCTGCCTTATCCAAGGGGGCGAGGGGTAAAAGCTCACCGTATCGGGCATACAAGGCAAGTTTATTTGCTCTGCCTATCAGATTGCTGGGTTCATGTTGTATGGCAGGAAGTTTAGCGAGTTGGGGATTATCCGTTTTTCTTTCTGCTAATATCGCCCAAAGGTTATTTT
>JAYTNK010000104.1:0-6446 GCA_043748375.1 Cytophagales bacterium | reverse complement strand
GCTTTTTTTTTGAAAAATTGGCTATCTCAATATTTACCCCTATCTTTACGCCTAATTTTGAAAAAAACATGGAAACTATCTTTCTCTTATTTCATTGGGAGTAGCAGTAAAAACAAAATTTAACTGCTTTCTACAAAAAAGTAGTTTTTTTATTACAAGAAAAAGCGTATAAAACAAGTTAAAAATTTGATTATCAATATTTTATAATTATTAATTTTTAGTCAAAAATCATAAACTCCCCTTGTCTATTGTTATACTACTCTTAGCAAAAGATTAAAAAAATACTTTCAGCGCGTGAATATACTGCATTTAGCAACCCGCGATACGGGTGGATCATTTAAGGCTTGTTATAGATTGCACCAAGCCCTACAAGCCCTCAATATACATTCGGACTTGCTATTAGCGTATCAAGAGCATTCTTATCCGCTTGCGCAATGTATTCATGCCTATCAACCTACCAAAAATCATTGGTGGCAACGCCCTAATTTTTCATTACGTTACCGATGGAGCAACTTTAAAAAAAGACGTGTCTTACGTAAAATAGAGCAGCCATACGAGGTTTTTAGTTTTCCAAATACAGTTTACCGCTTACATGAACACCCGCTTGTGCAAGCGGCTGACGTGTTACACTTGCATTGGATTGCTGATTTTATAGACTATCCCACGTTCTTTCAACATATCAAAAAACCTATTATTTGGACTTTGCACGACCAAAACCCGCTGTTGGGTGGCTTGCATTACGACCTTGATATGCAACGAGGGAATGATACATACTTAAAAAATTTAGAAAATACTTTTCGCAATATTAAGCGCAACGCACTTGCCTCCCATGAGGCTTTCCATTTGGTAGCTACCTCCGCCAAAATGCTTGAAGACAGTCAAAAGTCGGGTATATTCGCTCCTCAAACGCAGTATAGCCTGATTCCTTGTGGCTTAGATACAGACAAGTTCAAGAACGTAAATCCTGTCGAAGCTCGACAAAAATTAGGACTGCCTACCAACACGCCACTCGTTTTGTTTGTGGCAGAGTCTATAGAAAATAAGCGCAAAGGCTTTCAGTATTTTGCACAAGTCATGCAAAAGTTAGGTAGGCAAGGTATAAATTTTGCGGTGGTGGGTAGCGGAAGTATGCCCAATATGCCAGCGATTAAGGGTAAAATTTTTCAATATCCTTTTGTAGAAGATGAGGCACAGTTAGCAGATATTTACGCCGCTGCAGATTTATTGGTAGTGCCAAGCTTACAAGAAGCCTTTGGCTATACGGTTATTGAGGCGTTTGCGTGTGGCACACCCGTTGTGGCGTTTGATTGTGTGGGGGCAATGGACAAAATGCGCTCAAGCCCTGAAGCAGATTTATTCCTTGCGCGCACAGGCGATAGCCAAGAATTGGCAGGCAAGGTACAGTATTTGCTCGATAATCCTACCCTATTGGCAAGCTGGCGTGAAAAAGTGCGTCTAATAGCCGTGCAACATTACGCTCAACAACAAAATGCCAAAAATTATTTGCAATTATACCAAAAAGTACTAGGCGTAGAGCCTATAAACAATGCGCGCAATGCAAATATAGCTGTTTTGTAGGTAATATTTCAAAATTTCACGCCGTTTTTTCTAAATACTAATAGAGGGTATTTTTGATTGTCTGGCAATTTTTGTAGTGATAAAAAATGTTCATTTTGTCATTCCAAGCGAAGTGAGGAAACTCTTTGTTAATCAAAGATTTATTGTCTAAAAGCGAGATTTTTCACTTTGCTCAAAATGATAAAGAGAATCTTTTATTATTGCAGAAAAATAAAAGCACAAATTTTACTCAATAGGGCGAAAATCAAAGGGTATACCCGAAAGCATCGACAAATCTTGAGCTACTTCATCTATTTCGCCTTCTTCTTCAGCATCGGCAGGGTCATAATACCAAATCACTGTTGCCTCTGGTATTTTGGCTATTTCATCGAATAACCGAATAAGCGTACGCGAAGTAGCCGTATTGTAATACTCAAATCTAAACACAAATTCACTGTTTGGATTGGGCATTTCTGCATATTTGGCTAACCATGCCACTATCGGCTCGTAAAAATGGGTAGCATCTTCAGGCAACGACCGCCCCGCTAATTCAAAGATGCCTTGTTGTGCATCAAAAATAGTATGAGGTGTGTCGTCTTTTTTATCACGAACAAGAGGTTCTAAAAACATCAGGTAATGGTTGGTTAATTAGTCGTTTTTTCTAGGCTTCCAGTCCAATTGTATTTCACAAATATCTTCAAACTCACGGTGTGTACGCCATTCGCTTTCATCGCTATACCATATTACATGGTAGTTGGGCAATTTGGTAAGGATTTCCATAATTTGAAGAATCATTTTAGTAGTTGCCGTATTGAAATAATAAAGGTCGAATGTAAATTCAGTTGTGCGATTTGGCTGTTTTGCGTACTCTTTCAACCAATTAATAATAGGATTGTAAAACAATTCTAAGGATTGGGGCGCAGGGTACGACCTGCCCTCAATTAAAAAAGAGCCTGCACTTGGGTTCAGATAAACGTGCGGAGTGGCTTCTGTTTTGGCAATTTCAATGGTAGGCAAGTCCATATAAAGGTATTTAAATGGTGAGATGTGAATAATTGAGGGCAAGCACTAAACAAATTGACGAGTACAAAACAAATAAAGTACAACTTTATGTATAAAAGGCTATTTTGGAAAGCGCATAGGGTAATCATGTTTAATATTCCCTTTGCTGATATTGTTCAAACGACCACGCCACATAGTTTTTTTCATAATGGATAGATAGTCTGTAAACAACACTCCCTCTATATGATCATACTCATGTTGTATAACGCGGGCTGTGAGTCCTGTAAAAGTTGCTTCATATTCATTCCAATGTTCATCAAAATATCGAATCGTAATCGTTGGCTTGCGATAAACCTTGTCGCGTACATCAGGAATACTCAAACAGCCTTCCTCAAATGCCCACGGCTCGCCTACCTCTTCCACGATTTGTGGATTGACAAAAGCTTTTTTCATGCCTACAATGTCATCGTCCATAGCGTCTGCATCTATCACGAATAGGCGCAAACTCAGCCCTATTTGAGGCGCGGCAAGCCCTACACCATTTGCATTGTACATGGTTTCGTACATATCTGACACCAACTTCTTTAAGTCAAAGGTTGCATCATTTTTTTGTATATCTTCGGCTACTTTTTTTAGTACAGTATCTCCGTAAGCTACTATCGGGTATATCATAATATTGCAAAATTGGTGAATATTTACCAAACAACCAATTTTTATATAGAGTTATTACAAAATAATTTTATTAGTTTTTTATTTTAATATTAGCAAAAATTAAATGTATTAGTTGTTTTACACATATAAAATACAGGCTATCAATATTTTATATTTAAAATCAAAAATGCTGAATGATTAGTTTTCCAACTGTGTTTCTGTGGGTGGATAGCGTGTATCTATTGAAAATTTAGCGGGGAAAAGTGGTGTAACATTTTGATAAAATGCCATCATTTCGCTCATATCACGCTCAATATCAGTCGGATATATAACCTTATGAATACCAGCCGTTTTAGTTTTATAATCTACATAGCCCAAACAAATAGGCACTTTTGCGCCTTGCGCCACGTGATAAAAACCCGTTTTCCATTCGTTGCGTTTGCCTCTGCTACCTTCTGGTGTTACTACAAGAATAAGTTCTTTTTCATTATCAAATAAGTGAATCATAGCTTCTACCAGACTGGGACGCGGGGCATCGGGGGTTTTTGGCGAGCGGTCTACAGGAATTGCCCCAAATGGGCGCGTAATAAACCCGTATGGGAACTGCGTCCACTCTTTTTTAATTGTAACGCGCATACGCAGTTTCAAGATGCTAAAGGCAGCAATCAGATACCAATAATCCCAGTTGCTTGTGTGCGGAGCGGCGACCACAATACACTTTTTAATTTCGGGAGGAAGGTTTTTGTCGACTTTCCAGCCACGTAACCAAAACATAAAGCGATAAAACCAACGCATCATTGCACAAAAATAAATTGGGGAAATAGAAACAAGGAGTATAAGGTACGAAGCTAAATGATTGCCTATCAGTTTTTTACAAAATGTAAAAGCACAGGTTATTTATTTTTCATTCCTAAGGTACAAATGTAGTGAAAAAAATGAAGATGCAAATTTATATTGTCAGTTTTTTTCGTAACTTTGCTTTATGAGAAAATTAGCAAGTATCCAACGTATCAAGGCTATTGAAGCCATTGAAGGAGCAGACGCTATAGAAAAAGCAGGCGTTTTAGGCTGGCAATTGGTTGTAAAAAAAAATGAGTATCAAGTAGGCGCGTGGTGTGTATATTGCGAAATAGATAGCATCTTGCCCGACCGACCCGAATTTGAATTCCTAAAACCGCGCGGAATGCGTATTAAAACTATTCGTTTGCGTGGGCAAATATCGCAAGGAATATGCCTGCCACTTAGCATCTTGCCTGCCAATACACCCATAGAAGAAGACACTGATGTAACAGAATTATTGGGTATTATAAAATATGAGCCGCCTATTCCTGCACAGTTGGCAGGCAATGCAAAAGGACTATTCCCTTCTTTTATACCAAAAACTGACGAAACGAGGGTACAAGTCTTGCAAAATGTGTTGGATAAATATGCAGGCGAGCTTTGTTACATTGCCGAAAAATTAGATGGGAGTTCTGTAACCTATTATATCCGAAATGGCGAATTTGGCGTATGCACACGCAATCTCGAACTGCTCGAAGAGGCTAATAACTCTCTTTGGAAAGTGGCAAGAGCTACAGATTTAGAAGCCAAAATGAGGTCAATTGGAGAAAATATAGCCTTTCAAGGCGAAATTATAGGCGAGGGCATTCAAAGCAATAAATACAAACTCAGTGGACAAACGGTTCGTTTCTTCAACGTTTTCAAGATTGATGCATACACATATCTTTCTTATGAAGATTTTATGGCTTTGATGCAAAGCTTGAACTTGCCTACCGTGCCTATAATCAATACAGAATACCTGCTTTCGAATAACATAGAGGCATTGGTAGCGTTGGCTACACGTCGAAGCGTGCTTCTATCTACCACTTGGGCTGAAGGAATTGTTATTCGCCCTTTGATAGAAGCTCAAGGAATGTTTGGTCGAGTGAGTTTTAAGGCTATTAACCCAGAGTTTTTATTAAAACATGGTGAATAGTTTATGTAAGGGCGATTTTTGATTGACGATTTTTTGATTACAAAACACTGATAATCAATATTTTGTAATCGTCAATCTTCCTTACTCAAACAATCCGCGCATTTTATCAAAGACCAATCCTAAATGTTGATAGGCTTTTTCGGTAGCTTCGCGTCCGCGTGAAGTGCGTTTTATGAAACCTTCTTTGATAAGGAACGGCTCATAAACCTCTTCTATCGTTTCTGCTTCTTCGCCACACGCGGTAGCTATAGTAGAAATACCTACAGGGCCACCTCCAAATTTTTCAATGATAGTAGATAAGATGCGGTTGTCCATTTGGTCAAGCCCATACTCATCAACTTCGAGTGCATTCAGGGCTTTTTGTGCAATATCTTTCGTAATACGTCCATCACCTTGTACTTGGGCAAAATCGCGGGTTCGCCTCATGAGGTTATTCGCAATACGCGGCGTGCCTCTGCTTCGACGGGCTATTTCGTAGGCGGCTTCGTGGTCAACAGGCGTTTTTAATATTTCGCAAGAGCGTTTTACAATATCGCATAATAGTTCTGCATCATAATATTCTAAGCGGGCATTAATGCCAAACCTTGCCCGCAAAGGCGAGGTAAGCAAACCTGCTCGCGTAGTAGCCCCGATAAGCGTAAACGGATTGAGAGTAAGTTGTATAGTACGTGCATTTGGACCTGAATCCAACATAATATCGATGCGATAATCCTCCATAGCCGAATACAAATACTCTTCTACGATAGGATTTAGGCGGTGAATTTCATCAATAAACAACACGTCATTCTCCTCAAGATTCGTAAGCAAACCTGCAAGGTCGCTGGGTTTATCCAATACAGGTCCTGAAGTTATTTTGATGCCTGTGCCAAGTTCATTCGATATAATATTGGAGAGTGTAGTTTTGCCCAGCCCTGGCGGACCGTGTAGTAATACGTGGTCAAGTGCCTCTTTACGTTTTTTGGCGGCTTTCACAAAAACCTTCAGATTTTCGACTATTTTATCTTGCCCTGCAAAGTCATCAAAACTAAGTGGGCGCAAGGCTTTATCAACGGCTTTTTCAGTTTCGTTTAGGGTTTCTTTATCTCCTTTTAAGTATTCTTTCATAATTCAGTAAAACTAACGTCTTCGTAAATATCTTTCATGTTTATACAGCTTGACGATTTAATAGACTTCTTGCGAAAGTGTTTTTTAGAAGCCTCACACCCTGCCCTCTCTCCATTTTGAGAGAGGGAAAAGGTACTTTCGCAGGAAGTCTAATATT
>JAYTNK010000103.1:0-6870 GCA_043748375.1 Cytophagales bacterium | reverse complement strand
TGCCAAAATGCGCCAAGTCCTTAAACGCGATCTTACACCTTTGGAAATAGGTATAGAGAAACTAATAGCTATTCTGCGCTAGATTTTACCACACTCTTTTCGGGCAAGCTCTGTTGAATGAGCTTTGCCCAAATTTTGTAGCCCTTCGCGTTCAAATGCAAGCCGTCATTGGTATAAGCATCATTTAATTGGCTATCCAACATAAAACTAGGGTATAGGTTTAGATATTTTGCGCTGAAGCGTACACACATCGCCTCTATTTTTTGGTTCACAGCTTGGATAGTTACATTATCGCGGAGGCGTTCGCCTTTCATGAAGTTGGTAGGCAAGATGCTTTGTACCCAAACTTGCGTGGCAGGCGATTGCAATTTTATTTCTGTCAAAATTTTCTCATAGTCTTGCATAATTTCTGCCACTTGCCTGCCGTTTGCCAAGTCCTCACTCCCTACATAAAGATAAATTTGAGTAGGTTGTGCTTCCGTTATTTCGCGCAAACGCTTGGTTATGTCTATGGTCATGTCGCCACGAATGCCTCGATTGCGCACTTTAGGGTTCTGTAATAATTCTGACCAATTACCTTCTTCTATTAATGCATCGCCCAACATGACGGTTTCGCGGGGTTCGTTTGGCAGAACTTCAAATAAATCTTTTCTGCGCTCTTGATGAGCCTTTCGTACATTAGCCATCTCCGATTGCGCCGAATTTTTTAATATATAATAAGCTGTAAACAACACGAATGCCAACACAGCATTAGCAATAAGAGATATGTAAAAAAGCCTGTTTTTCATAGCATAAAGATAGTTTTGGCAAAAATATGCAATATTTTTTACAAAACATAGTTACTTTTTTTTTAATTTCACCATGAAAGGTATATGTTTGCACAATCAACAAATACTTTTGGGCTAACTACCAAAAAGGAACAAAGTTTGCAATACATTTAAGCACCTAATTAAGCACATCAAACCACCTTACATGAACCCCAACGAACTCATATTTTTCACCTCGTTTTTATTATTTATTGGCTCCATGTTGGTGCTGGATTTGGGCGTATTGAGCGGAAAAAGCCACAAAGTGTCTTTTCGAGAAGCCTCTGCATGGAGTTTGGTTTGGATAGCCCTTGCCATCGGCTTTTATTTTGTTGTTCTCTCTTATGGCGATAAAATACACGGTATCGAAACCTACCAAGAATTAGAAACCAAAGTAAATCGATACGAGGAATCTAAAAAAGAACGCGCTGAGATACTCAATCCGCAAGACTTTGAAGGCAGTTTGGTGCGATACCGCAACAAAATGGGGCTGGAGTTTTTGACAGGCTGGCTACTCGAATACTCTCTTTCGGTAGATAATATTTTTGTCATCATTCTTTTGTTTGCCTCTTTCAAAGTACGTGAAAAATACTTCAAAAAAGTACTGATGTGGGGAATTTTGGGCGCGATAATCATGCGATTCATCTTCATATTCTTGGGTGCGGCACTGCTAAAAGAATTTCACTGGATAATTTATCTCTTTGGCGTGTTGCTGATTTATTCAGGCGTAAAAATGTTTTTTGATAGCGAAGACGACCACGTCGAGCCTGAAAAGCACCCTGTAGTCCGCCTTGCCTCTCGCTATTTCCGCGTATTCCCGCGCTATGTAAAGGATTATTTCTTTGTACGCAAAACAGGTAGATTGTTTATTACGCCTCTTTTTGTAGTGGTGCTTATCATTGAATTTACTGATTTGATATTTGCAGTGGACTCTATCCCCGCCATTTTTGCTGTTACCAAAGACCCACATATTGTCTTCTTCTCCAATATTTTTGCTATCATGGGCTTGCGCTCTATGTTTTTCTTCCTCTCAAATGTAATGCACTTGTTCCATTATCTGAAAACAGGCTTGGCGATATTGCTTACCTTTATAGGCTTAAAAATGATAGCACACGAATATATTTTAGAGCCGATTGGTTTCAAAACAGAATACTCTTTGTACGTCATTTTGGGTATTTTGATAGTAAGCATAGGTGCTTCTCTTATATTCCCTAAGAAAGCACGTCAAGCTGAAGAAAATGCACATGTAAAACACTAACATAGTACACAAGTACATATCAAAGCAACTCGCAAGGTTGCTTTTTTTTATATACCTCATAATATTTTTGGTTCTTCGAAAGTTATTATCGTGGGCTATATTAATCAAACCCACAATTTTAATCGTGGGTACAAGGAAAGCCCGCAATAACCTTCGAAGCCCCCTTTTTATTTAATGACATCTTCATTTATTTTATGTAAATTTGTTTAGGAAGGGTAATTAAATAACTTCATTTTTTGATAGCTATAAGCCGTTACTTATCAGTGTATTGTAATCGTCAATCAAAAATCTTAAATCGTCAAGCTTCCTTATAACTACTTACGCTTGTTTTATGAAAAAACTTACTTATTTATTTATTTACTTTTGTTTAGTTTTGAACTTTCCTGCCTTAGCGCAACAAGCTACACAAAACTATGCACAAGAAGCTGATAAGGCATTTACAACAAAAAAATATGCAGCAGCGATTGACCTTTACCAAAAAGCCATTCACAACGCGCCACAAGATGCTGCCCTCTATCTAAGTCTTGCGAAAGCACAAACAGCTATTTTGCAACACAAAGAAGCATATTTTTCTGCCTTAAAGTCGTTAGATTTAGGCAATGGATTGGCTTTGCTGTATTTGGTAGAGCAACTGCCTAACTTGCCTGCGGGTATTACAGCCGAAGTAACCGAACCTACTAAGCAGTATTATATACATGACCTCGCCTCTGTACTTACAAACGAAGAGCGCATATTGTTAAACGATACTCTTCGCACTTTTCAAACCCGAAAAGGCATACAGTTTGGCGTGATAATATTACCCACCTTGCCTGCCCAAACCATAGAGAACTTGGCAGAGCAAATAGCCAAAGTTTGGAATTTACATTATCAAAGTAAGAAAGGAATTTTGCTTCTGATAGCGATTAAAGAGCATAAAATGCGCCTTCATGTATTGGCAGATTTGCGTAAAGACATCTCTGATGCGCAAGCGGTTAATTTATTAGATACTTATTTAAAGCCTGCTTCTAAACAAAACCAATATGCCAAAGGTTTGCTCGCACTTTTAAATAATATGCCTTTTGTTGGGCAGGCAAGCAAAGGCGTAAACGTTGAAAATCAAAAAACAAACACGGAGGAGCAGTACATATTCATGTATATATCCTTTATTTTTTGTATGGGTATGATGCTTAGTTTAAGCAGCAATAGCGTGCCATCTACTTATTATATGACGTTTCTTATAATGTGGGCAGCTATTTGCCATATTGTAGATAGTAGTTATGTAAGAATACCTTACTTTTGGCTGGTGAGTACAAGCGGTTTTGTAACACTTACCTACCTGATGTATAGGCAGGCAAGTGACGTGCTTTTTGCGGATACGGCTATGAAAGATTATAACCAAGCCATCGAAAAACTAAAAGATTTAGACAAAAAATACAACCCAGAACAAGTTATGAAGCACCTCAATGCTTTTAAAGATAGCTTGGTAGGCAAGTTTAAAAGCGGTGCTGCCATTAAACGTTGCACCAAAAAAATAATAGCCGTTACGAAAAACCCTGATAAATATCTCAACAAACGGATAGATGCTGAATTAGTAGATTTGCAAACGCGTTGGGCTGAAATTAAAGATAACTTTACAAAAGGACACCAAACATGGATAGCAGGCAAGCTCCAAGAAGCGCAAAATACCCTCTCAAACTTTGATGCAAGCAACATTACACCAGAAATACTAAAGCAGTCCGCACAAATTTTGGATTCTATTCGTCCCGCACTTGCCTACAAATACAGTACTTACATAGAAGCCATTAAAATTATTAAAAACGAAACTAGTGAAGGATTGTGGCATACACTTACTACTTATTACGCCCCTGAAAAAGATATTAAAGACTTTAAAACAGCCATCTTGCAACAAGCAGAAAGCCCCGAAATATTGCAAACAGAGGAAAGCATAACTATATTTTACGAACAACTAAAGGCAATTAAAACCAATCCTAAAACAAAATTCGCCATCAGATACGAATCTGAAATACTGCAATATACAGACCACTACTTTGTAACACGTGCTTTACACCACCTCGAATACAATCCAATAAAGCAAAAGGAAATACGCGCACTACTCGAAACTGAAACTAAGTATTTTATTGCTTTGAACGGGCAACAACTCACCGAAGCTGACAAGATACGTTTAAATGAAGCCGTCCAAATAGCCAAAACGCTCTGCGATAATCCTATAGCTGTATTAGGTTGGAATTATGCTTACCTAAAAGATAAGTGCGATGCCATATTAGAAGAAAGTTTTTGGAAAAAATATAAGGAAATCTTTGTAACCGAAACTATAGAAAAGACTAAACAAGCCTTTCAAACAAGTTACCAAAAGATAGCCGACCAACCCGAAAACACCCTTGCCTACCAAAATAAATTGCTAAACTTTTACCAACAGAAGCTGCAAATAATTGGCACAAAGCCTACCCAATTTATGGAGTTGAAGCCTGTGCCTAAAAGCAAAAAGAACCCTACGGGCAGCAGTCAATTTAATGCCGATATAGCTACTTATTATGATACTGAGATAAGCTATGACGACTACAGCGATTATAGCGACACCGCTACTTATTCAGATACGTCCAGCTATTCAGATTCTACTTATTCAGATAGTTCTTCCAGCTACTCTGATAGCTCTTCCAGTTACTCTGACAGTTCTTCCAGTTATTCAGACAGTAGCGGAGGCGGAAGTAGTGATTGGTAGTTTATTAGACTTCTTGCGAAAGTGTTTTTTAGAAGCCTCACACCCTGCCCTCTCTTCATTTTGAAAGAGGGGAAATGTACTTTCGCAGGAAGTATATTTCTAAAAATGTTTCTTATTTTTACTTTACCCCCCATTTTTATTTATGTATGTTGTTGACCACGTCTATATCAGTGATGATGTAGTTACTGAAAAGTTTGTTTGCGATTTGTCAAGTTGCAAAGGCGCGTGTTGTGTCGAGGGCGATTTTGGCGCACCTTTAGAAGATGAAGAAAAGGCGATATTAGAGAAATACTTGCCTGCCATCAAGCCTTTTTTAAGCCCAGAAGGTGTACGCGCCATCGAGAAGCAAGGCGCGTTTATACGCGATGAAGAAGGCGACTTTTCTACACCTACCATTGGCGACCGCGAATGTGCTTATGCCATTTATGATGAACGACATGTATTAAAGTGTGGCATTGAGCAAGCGTATCGGGCAGGCAAGATAGACTTTCCCAAGCCTATTTCCTGTCATCTATATCCTATCCGCGTCACAAAACTTAAAGCCGAAGAAGCCTTAAATTACCATCAATGGGAAGTGTGTGATGCCGCTTGCGTGTTGGGTAAGGCGTTGAAAGTGCCTATCTATAAGTTTTTGAAAGAAGCACTTATGCGTAGGTATGGCACTGCATGGTACGCTGCATTTGAGGCACAAGTCGAGGCTTCGTTATAGCTTTCCTACTCACAAAATATGGAGGCTTGGCGAGCTGATTAAAACCCTCCAAATAAACGTCCTTGCCTCCCCTATCGCACATCCACATGAAAGTCTAAGCGTATTTTGGGAATTTTTATTTAAGTATAAGTAATTGATAATCAGTTTATAAGACTTCTTGCGAAAGTATTTTTTAGAAGCCTCACACCCTACCCTCTCTCCATTTTTAGAGAGGGAAAAGGTACTTTCGCAGGAAGTCTATTATCAAACACTTTAAAAATACCAACATACTCTTAGGCTATTGGCGTTATATCTGTAGGGTAGGCGAGCCAATCAGTCCATTTGCCTTGCTCGGTTTCGCCTATGGTCAAAGCCGTTTTTAGTATTTGCATATATTGTTTGCGCGAGATAGACGTTGCGCCCAAACTTTCCAAATGAGGCGTATAAACTTGACTATCCACCAACTGGAAGTTGTGTTTTATCAGCTCGCCTACCAAGGTAATAAACCCTGTTTTAGAAGCATTGCTAACATGGGCAAACATAGATTCGCCAAAAAAAATTTTACCCAATGACACACCATACAATCCACCTACAAGCTTGCCTGCCTGCCAAACCTCTACAGAATGGGCATAACCTTGCTCATGCAAAGCGCAATAGGCTTCGAGCATATCGTTGGTAATCCAAGTGCCTTGTTGTCCTTCGCGGTTAGTTTGTTGGCAGCAAGTCATTACGCTGCGAAAATCAGTATCTAATGTTACTTGAAAATGGTTTTGCTTCAGCACTTGTTTCATGCTTTTGCTTATTTTCAGTTTATCAGGATACAATACAAAACGTGGGTTAGGCGCATACCACACTATCGGCTCGTCTTCGCTGTACCAAGGGAAAATCCCTGAACTGTAGGCAAGTAGTAGTCGCTCTACTGACAAATCGCCTCCAAGTGCCAATACGCCATGTGTGTTAGCAGCCGTTACAGGAGGAAATACAAGTTTTTCATTTAGCCAATAGTACATAGTCATTAAATTAAGAAAGGGGTACGAAATAAGAAGTACGAGGTACGCAGTTCAATAATTGCCTGTCAATATTTTACTAATCTTATATTTAATTAACATTCCTAAGCGTAATTAAGGACTGCAGTAGCGACTTCATAAGTCGCCACTACAGTCCAATCTGTTTCTTAAGTATAGTATGTGATAATAGTCAAAGTTCCTTCGCAGTTGGCAGGCGAGTTGTGAACTTGCCTGCCAAAACCAAATTTATCCTTCTGTATTATTTTTAGTGATAGCGTATTTGTCATGCTGAGCGTAGTGAAGCATCTCGTTGTTGAATGACGATTTGTGAACGAAAAACGAGATTTTTCGCTTCGCTCAAAATGACAAACTTCTCTTTTCACTTAAAAAAA
>JAYTNK010000102.1:0-7063 GCA_043748375.1 Cytophagales bacterium | reverse complement strand
GCATTTATCCCATTATTAAGCATTTTTGAGCAAAAATATAAGCAATTTACAGTTACAGTATAAAATAAAAGATAGGCGATGTGTTGATTATCAAATATTTACCCTTAATTTTTTTAACATAGATTAAATATTCAGCTTCCACGTTTTCAACTTGCCTATTGCGATAACAACGGTATGCCGAACTGAAATAGGTAGGCAAGGAATGAGTACAAAAGTTATCGCATTTGTGCAGTTGGAAAACGAAAAAACTTAAATGTGCGACTGTGTTGTTATTTGCGTCTGATAGGCTACATGGGGTGCTACTTGCCTACCACACATAACTGCTACAAAACTATCTCTTTTTTAGCACAAAACAAATAAACTCGCCTACTGTTTCGGCAGGCAATATTTTTAGCGCGATTCCCGCTCGACAGAAAAATGCTTCGCATTTTGCAGGTTGAAAACTCGCTTCTATTCGAAGTCCATAGTTGCAGACTACGGACAACAGGGGAATGTCCCATCACTATATAGCTACTAAATCCCAGCCATCCTATTAAAATCTTTTTTTTAGCCGTCTCCTATGTGCAACCAAAAGTCGTACTCAGCAGTATTACAATTATATTTTTGGAGAATCTCATTTACCCATTTTAAAAGGTAGGAAGCATTGGATAGAAAGATATGAATTATAAATTTACTATCTTCCAAAGGTTCGAATATCCACAAATGTCCATCCGACAAGCCATCAGCAATACCAGAGTCATACTGAAGTAAGGCTTCTGCATACTCTTGCTTTACACAATAATAACACTGTTCATCATTGGTTAAATCATAGGGCTGTATTTCATCGAGTTTTTCTAAAATACCCAATTGTTTATATTCTTCTTTTAGTATAATATTGTCCAAAACGACCATCGTTTCTTGGACATACCATGTCCATTTCTCTATGTGTTGAGTTGTCATTGGCAAACCTGTGTATTCAGTAAATATATCCAAAAACGCATAAAATTCTGAAAAAAGAGTTTCCTCTCGAAACTCTTTAAACAAAGCTCCCATTAAATCAAGAACTATCCTACAAGGAATATCTACCCAATAGCCTCCAACATTTTTAGAAGTTATTCCAAAATAACTTTCTTTTTTGTCATGCCCAAAATCCATAACTATTTTTACTATTTAAGTGTATTGTAAATATCTTTAGCAAAAGCCTCTACGTCTATTCTTATTTCGAACGTAAAATTAGGGTTTTCTACCCTATTATTCGTAGTCTAGCGTAACTAAGGATTTAACCATAGACGCACGTTTGCAACTTGCCTATTGAGATAGCAACGGTATGCCGAGCTAAAATAGGTAGGCAAGGAATGAGTACAAATGCTATCGTATTTGGGTAACTGGAAAACGAAAAAACTTAAATCTGCAACTGTGTTGTTATTTGCGTCTGATAGGCTACATGAGGTGCTACTTGCCTACCACACATAACTGCTACAAAACTATCTCTTTTTTACCACAAAACAAATAAACTCGCCTACTGTTTTGGCAGGCAAGATTTTTAGCGCGGTTTCGGTTCGGCAGAAAAAGGCTTTGCATTTTGCAGGTTGCAAACCCGCTTCTATTCGAAGTCCATAGTTGCAGACTACGGACAACTGGATAATACTATTGCATTAAAATATTAAACCCTAACTTCTCAAAATGTTAGGTAACATATTAACAAGCATTAAAAAATGGCTCTATTTTTGTTTCTTTTGAACATTTTTGTTAATAATATTGCTTGCCTAATATTAGGTAATATAACTATCAATTTATGACACATCCAGCGTGGGTTTTGGCTTTTCGTCAAAAAAACCAAGAGATTAAAAAAATACAAAATAAGTACTATTTGTATGAAGTCAGCAGTTATTATGACAAAGTCAAAAAGAAAACTGTCAAAAAAAGTGGGAAGTATTTAGGCAGAATTACCCAAGATGGGGTCATTAATAAGGAGAATAGGGAAAGTTTTTCCATACCCCGTGTGGTAAGTGTGAAAGAATGTGGTGCTTCTGATTTGATATTGTCTTGTTTGTCAAAAGAGCAAGAGATATTAGGACGCTTTTTTCCACAACAGGCGTAATAACTTTTGTGTTGTATTGTTTTTCGGTTGCTTTACCAAAGCAGTTTTAAGCAAATGCCTTGGCATTTAGAAAGCAGTTATTTGAGTGAACGCTATGCGGAGGTAAATATGGGCAGTCGTGCTATGACAGAAATGTTGCAGGCTGTGGGCAACCAAAGGGAACATATTGCCTCTGCGATGCGTGAATTGTGTGGTGGGGAGGAAATTTTATTGATAGATAGTACCCATATTACCACACAATCGGGTCAAAATTTGTCGGCGCAGGTGGGCTATAATTCTCAAATAAGCTTTGATGCCCAAGTCAATTTGTTGTATTTGTTTTCTCAGGATACCCAAATGCCTATTTTTTATCGTTGTGTGCAAGGGAGTGTGCGTGAGGTACGTTCCTTTCGCCTGACGCTTCAAGAAAGTGGTATCAAACAATCCGTTTTGGTGTCTGACAAAGGTTTTTATTCTCAAAACAATGTGCGTATTTTGGAAGAGGATGATTGGCAATATGTGTTACCTTTGCGCAGAAAGAGTGTTTTTTTAGATTATACTTGCACCCACAAAGGGGATAAAAAAGATTTTGATGGTTTTTCCTTGTTTGAGGCGCGGGTCATTTGGTATAAAATAACCCCACTCGCACAAGCTAATATGCCTCACAAACAAGTGATTTTATTTTTGGACGAGGCATTGAAGTTGGCTGAAACCAAGGATTATTTACAAAGAATTACTGATGGAGTGAATGGCTATATGTTGGCAGCCTTTTATGAAAAAGAAGCACATTTTGGTACATTGGGCTTTATCACAAACACCACAGAAATCCAACAAGTGGAAGTTATAGAGGCGGACCTAATAGATAGTAACCCCATAACAGACAACCAAAAAGAGAAAGTAACAAAGAAGAAAAAAGAGAAGGAGAAGAAATTTGAAGCCAAACAACTTGCCTTATCGCCTCAAAAAGTCTATCAATACTATAAAAACCGAAATGATATAGAACAACTCAATGATACGTACAAGAATCTCTTAGAGGCAGATAAAACGTATATGCAAAGTGAGGCAGGAATGGAAACGTGGCACTTCATCAATTTTTTTCGCCTTGCGAGCGTACTATCGTATCATAGCACAACTTAAAGAAACGGACTTAAATAAAAAATATTCCCCTGCTGATATTCTTTTAGTATTGCAGAATGTTAAAAAGGTTAAAATCAATGATACTTGGGTAGAGGCAGAAATACCAAAAAGAGCCAAAATCGTTATGGACGCTTTCAACACCAAAAAAATAACTGTTACCTAATAAAGTGAGAAGTTAGGGATTAAATAAACATGGTTCTTCGAAAATTATTACGGGATAGCCACGCTGTAAGCGTCTGTTATACACTTTAGCACTCCGCAAAAGCCTGAATACAGAATGACTGCTCATATATTTTGGTAGCTTCCGCTATAACTTTCTAAGAACCATAAACATAAAACTAAAAAAGAGCCTTAGATTTATGGCTCTTAGAAAGTTATAGTGGGAATTAGGCTAAATCGTTTTTTGAGAGATATACAACCCTAAGGGTTGTATCAGCATGACTCGTTTTGTAGAGGGGTTATTATGCAACTTTCCGTAATAACTTTTGAAGAACCGTATTAGCTTTAGCATCTCTCGTTTTGCTATTTTAAGATATAATGATAAAAAAGACTACTTTATGCCGAGTTTGAGTGAGTACTATGTTTTCTTGATTTACTTCTGTATTTTGATAGACATATTGTTTTCAAATATATGATATTATACTTCTTATATTTAGGTTTTTTGCAAAAATGTTTCTTAATGCCTCTATTATTTATATTTTATGCGCAAAGTTTTGTTTTGCCATGATAGCCTCTTACCTTTGCAGTTCAATAGCCCTTTTCTAAATGTTAGTTGAAGTATTAAAATCTAAATTGCATCGTGTTCGCGTTACACAAGCCGAGCTACATTATGTGGGAAGCATCACCGTAGATGCTGATTTGCTTGATGCTGCGGATATGATTGCAGGTCAGCGCGTACAAATTGTGAACATTAACAATGGTGAGCGTTTCGAAACCTACATCATTCGTGGTGAGCGTGGCTCTGGGCAAATATGCCTGAATGGACCTGCGGCGCGTAAAGTACAAGTAGGCGATGTGTTGATAGTCATTGCTTATGTATTGATGGAGTGGGAAGAGGCGAAGCATTTTCAGCCTACCCTTGTGTTTCCTGATGATAATAATCGGGCAGTTTGATGAAAAAAAAACGGCTACGTAAACGTAAAATCCTTGCCTACAGTTTGCCCTTTTTATCGTCTGTTGGTTTGCTTTGGTACGCTTTGGAAAAAGTAAGCCTTGTGCAAATCGGCAGGCAATTTCAAGAGGCGAACTACTTTTGGTTGAGCCTATCACTCGCGTTGGGTGTTATCAGTAATTGGGCGCGAGCGCAACGTTGGGCTATAGTTTTGCAGGCAATGGGTTATCGTGTGTCTATTTGGCAAGCTACGGTAGCGGTTTTTGCGGGTTATTTTTTAAACTTCTTGGTGCCGCGGGCAGGCGAGGTTGCACGATGTACGGTAGTCCAACGGAGCAGTCAAGTGCCTATAGCTGTTTCAGTGGGTACTATTATTACAGAGCGGATTCTCGATGTATTGATTTTGTTTGTCTTGATTGGAGTGTTGCTTTTGGCAGAGGTCGGCAATATGACGGCACTTGTGTGGCGTTTTTTGGAACAGAAAATACCACAATGGATAAGTTACAATTTTTATTTTTGGGTGGTAATGTCAGTTATTTTGATAGGGGGCTTGCTTTGTGTGGGCTTAGTTTGGTATTGGGTTCGCCAACCTAATCATGTTATCGGGCAACGATTGAAGCGTATTGGTGCGGGAATATGGCAGGGTGTCATCAGTTTAAAAGATGTAAAACGAAAAGGTGAATTCATTTTTTACAGCATTTTTATCTGGGTATTGTACTATCTGATGGGGTATGTGCTTTTCTTTTGCTTCCCTTCAACGGCTCATTTAGATATGTGGTTTGCCTATATTATTCTGATTATTGGCACGATTGGAATGTCTGCGCCTGTGCAAGGTGGTGCAGGGGCTTATCATTTGTTGGTAGGCAATTTGTTTGCCCTGCGCAATCTCACTGTAGAAGAGGGGGTTTTATTGGCAACTTTTATGCACGCCACGCAGTCGATTATGGTGTTGGTATTGGGCGGAACAGCTTTTTTTTATAGTATATGGACATCTTCCAAAAACTTGCCTGAAGCCACGGAAAATGGCAATGGCATAGGAAATAAATAAAATAATATTTTCTGTACGCTATCGGGGCAGACAAGTTTACTATTTTCCTAGCAAAGCCAAGTCTGGCGGGCAAAATCTTACTTTATTTAATTATTTATATTAGGAATAGTAATTAATTAACTTCATTTTTTGATAGCCATAAACCATTGCTTATCAGTGTATTGTAATCGTCAATCAAAAATATTAAATCGTCAATTTTCCTTATGTTCATAGAAAGTAAAATTATTCAAAGCCCACGCACTGCAGGCTGGATAGAAGTAATATGTGGCTGTATGTTTTCAGGCAAGACTGAGGAACTTATTAGACGCATCACACGCGCCAAAATAGCACGACAAGAGATTGTTATTTTTAAACCTGCTATGGAGAATCGCTATCATGCGAAACACGTCGTGTCGCATAATGCAAATGCTATCTATGCTACTCCCGTTGAAATTGCCAGCTCAATATTGCCACTTGTGGGAAATGCAAGCGTAGTGGGTATAGACGAGGCTCAATTTTTTGGAGGAGATTTGACGGAAGTAGTAGTGCGCCTTGCCTACGAAGGGAGGCGTGTGATAATAGCAGGCTTGGATATGGATTATCTTGGCAAGCCTTTTGGTTATATGCCTGAACTTATGGCGGTTGCAGAATACGTTACCAAGACGCAGGCTGTGTGTATTCAATGCGGCAATCCCGCAAGTTTTTCACACAGATTGACGCTTTCGCAAGAACAGATATTATTGGGCGAAACAGATGCCTACGAAGCCTTGTGCCGTAAATGTTTTCACGAGGCAGAGAAAACACATAGCTAATACTCAAAAACTCATAAGACGCGTTTGTTCGACAATCTTTCTAGAAGTCTGTAGAAATGGAGCTTCCAGTTTGCTGTTTTTAAGTCTGTTAGGACTTTCGCTTATAAGGCAAAAACAGTTTTTGAGAGAACTTCAATCTTAGGGTGGGTAGTCATAATAGGTTCATAATGAACTTATTATGACTACCCACCCTAAGGGTCTAAGCAACATGACTCGCCTATTATGCTTATTAGTATTCTTGTATAATATTGATAATCAATTCACAAAAAAATACAAGTGAAAAATATAAACTATGAAGCGAAAGTCTGCATAAGTTAAAGCCTGTGTACACTCTTGCCTTCGCAAAAAAAGAGGTTATTTTTTTTTCTTTTTATCTTTACCTTTACCTTTATCCTCTTTTGGTAGAGCTTTATAACAAAGGCGTGTACAAACAAAAGCATAACGCTGGTCTGCGTTTCCTTCATAACTTACTCGTTTAATAATTGTAGCTAATAAAAAATATTGTTTGTACCACGTCTGTAATACTGTATCTTCTGTTTTTTCTACCAATTTATCGCGTATAATATTTTTTGCCTCTTGCATTTTGGGCGCGATGGGCATTTCGCGCTTGTGGCAAATTTGCGTATATAATTTCTCCTCGTTGATATAGGCTGTTATGACACTATCTCCTGCAAAGGCGGTTTGCACAACTGTTTGAGGTTGCGTGTGTTCCATCTCCTCTATCGGCATCATGTTATCCCATAGCAGTCTCCCTGTCTGTTTGTCAAAACCTGCCAGCATTACATAATCATACGTGTGAACCAAATTAGCGTTGTTGTTTTGGGTAGGCAAGCGTGTAGGATTATAGTAGGGGCTATAAGAGGGGTTTCTAAAAGTGTTTCCTTGTTGAAACATCGTATTCTGATTGGGGTGTTGCA
>JAYTNK010000101.1:0-4928 GCA_043748375.1 Cytophagales bacterium | reverse complement strand
CATTTTGAGAGAGGGAAAAGGTACTTTCGCAGGAAGTCTAATTTCTTAAGCCTCCATAGCTATTTTAGTATCAATAATTTTGTTCAGCAAATTGAGTGCTTTTTCAACTTTAGTTTTATCACTGTTGTATTTTTTATCGAATTTTTCGGCAGCGATTTTGATGTGTGAGCCATCTAACCAATCTATCACTGTTGGAAACTCTGCTTGTGGATTTTTCAATGCTTCGGCATAAAATTCACAATAAACTTGGTAAATACCAATTTCCTCCATTACAAGTGGATTTATAACACTGTTAAGATTATCAAATAAGCGTTGGCTCGCTTCATAAAGCAACACAAAGTTCACAAAAGGGCGGTCTATATGTAAAACATCGAAAAAGCGGGCAGGCGAGGCGTGTTTATGCAATACTTCGCGCAAGCGCATCTTCATGTAGCTATCAAAAATATGGTGAATACCTTGCGAATACGCATCATACTTTTTGCCCAAGCCACGCAGTTGAAACTCTTCTCCATATTTTTGAACCTCATACGCCACCGATTTGCGGAACAGCTTGTCTTCGAAACCAAGCATAACTTCATGAGTGCGTTTCATTCCCTCATAACTATCATAATAGCCGCCATAACTGCACTTTATTTGTGTATTTTTTCTTTCGTATGTAATTTGCGCATACAAAGGGTAGCCCATTTTGCCATTTTCAAGCGCAATAGCTTGCAGGAATTTATTGAGGAAAAATTTAACCGTTATTTTTTTAGGTTTTTTCATGTGGTTTATTGGTAGCTCTTTCTAATTTTCGGTGCGTTTTGAGTGCGTTTTCTTTTTGAGTAGCAGATGCCACTCATAAAGGGTGTCAGCTAATTTGCCACCCAAAAGGCATAAAGATTAAGTTTAAAATATTTTTTTTACAAACATAGCTAAAATCTTTGAAAATGCTCAAATTTTTTGTATATTTGTGCATAAATACCCTGCCTACCGAAGTCTTTCGTGTTTATGAGCCACCACTACTTACTAATTCTAATTCCTGCCTCTATATGCAAGTAACACAATCTTATGCTCGCTCCAGCACCGCGTCTTCTGATGCAGAAGGGCTGAAATTTGACTTTGCAGCCGAATTATCGCGCAAACCTGTAGCCATACACGCTATGATAAAAGAGAGTTTGGGCTATGCACGCCTGATGCTTGCGCTACGCGAAGTGGTAAAAAGTGATTGGAGAACGCCAAAAAAAGACCATACCGCCTATCAAGAATGGGTTATGGAACGCTACATAGAGGAGTTGCCTGCCCACTTAAAGGACATGGAAGCAAAAAAAGTAATGATGCTTGAACAACGCGAAAAGCTGAAAATCAGACAAAAAGCCATCAAAAAAGACTTAAAACCCATAGAACAAGCTGTCAACAAATCGCGCTACGACTACTATCAATGGCTATACAAACACGACCGCGACAAATGGTATGTGCTTGACCCTGTTATCAGTGTACATCCAGACGCTGTGATTTTTGAAGGCTTCTCACTTGACGAATCTACTTATGGGCGTGTAAGCGTGCCATCAAACTTATTAGAAACTTTTGGAAAAGTAGAATATGGCACTACCAATATAGACTTTAGTCAAGGTCTTGCTGATGAAATTTACAGAGTGCGCAGTTACCGTCCTGCATGGTTAAAAGTCGCTTTTGAAAAAGTAGAATTATCTACCAATATGGGGTCTAATGTAGAAAGGAAAATAGACTTGCCTGAAAGTTGGGTGCGCGGTTTTCTGCAAGTTCAATCAGCTTCTACCCTTGATGGTACAGACTTAACGCTTCATTCTCAAACACTTAGCCAAGTATTATATGAAATAGAACGCAAATATGAACAACAAAGCCCTCGCTCTATCCGCTTCATACTCAAGCCAAACGAGCCTATCAAAATAATCATTGACCCTTGGGGAATCGAAGTAATAGATACAAACATTTATACGGGAGAAGAGGCGCAAGAAATACGAATTTGGGGACGAAGAAGGTTGTTTGTATTGAAAGATTTATTGCCCTACAGCGACAAAGTGAGTGTGAAATTACTTGGAACAGGTATGCCTTCTTATTGGACGGTGCAAATGCCTGAAAACGGACACCGCTTCGACCTCGGACTGTCGGGCTGGACAGCCAACGACTGGTCGAGTCAAGCCAATTTCGATTTGCTCGCCTCCACAGGTAGCGCAAAAAATGTGGACATCAAAAAAGTAGAACAAATCCTTATCCAAAAAATGGCTACCACACCCGCCGAAGTAGCCAAAGTACTCCAGATTGACCGCGCTAATGCTACGTTTGCCCTCCAAGATTTAGCCAAAAATGGACAAGCCATGTATGACCATCTAACAGGTACGTATCGCTGGAGGCAATTACTACAGCAAGACATCAAACTTACAGCCTCAGAAGATGATGAACGCCTAAAAGTAGCTATCAATCTTATTAAAAATAAAAACGTTGAAATTATTTCGGAACAAGCCTTAGATAATTCCTTATACGAATACAAAGTAGGCGTACAAAGCAAAAACTCAAAAGGAGACAGCTTTTTTTACCAACCTGTTATTCAATTAGACCAAGACGGACGCATAAAATTTGCAGAATGTGGTTGCTCGCATCACCGCCGCAATAAACTTCGCAAAGGACCTTGCGCACACATCATGGCTTCAGTGTTATGGATTTCTAAACAAAAATAAGACTACAACTCATGTTATAACGTAGGCAAAGCAGGTCGTTTCCTTTATTTTTTTGTAATTTTGCACTTCACTTTCTTACTCCATTTTACTTATGTGTGGCATAGCTTTTATTCGTTTGCGTAAGCCATTTGGCTACTATGTTGAAAAGTACGGTTCGTATCGATACGGTTTAAAAAAACTATACCTATTGATGCAAAAACAAAACAACAGAGGACAAGATGGCGCAGGCATTGCCAATGTCAAGCTAAACGTCCCCGCAGGCAAGCGGTATATCAGTCGCTACCGCTCTACAGAAACGCAACCTTTAGAGGACGTTTTTAGAAAAGTGAATGAGAAAACAACACCCTTTGTGCAGAAACAACCCTATACTTTTGAGCAGGGTGAACTTATTAAGGAAGATGCCGCCTTTTTGGGCGAAATTTATTTGGGGCATTTGCGCTACGGCACACATGGGGGAAACAGCCTTGAAAACTGCCACCCATTTTTTAGACAAAGCAATTGGAAAAGCCGTAGTTTAGTGTTAGCAGGTAATTTTAACCTTACCAATGTTGATGAATTGTTTGAGCGTCTGCTCGATTTGGGGCAACACCCAAAAGACAAGGTGGATACGGTACTCGTGATGGAAAAAATAGGGCATTTTCTTGATGAGGAAAATATGAAGTTTATGCAAGAGCTTCGCGACACACACACCAAGCGCGAAATCATGCAAATAATAGAAGATGAATTAGACTTGGCAAAAGTTCTCACGCGCTCCTGCAAAGATTTTGATGGCGGATATGCCATCGCAGGTGTTACAGGTTACGGAGCATCATTTGTAGTACGCGACCCCGCAGGTATTCGCCCCGCATACTATTATGCAGATGACGAAATAATCGTAGTTGCGTCTGAAAAGCCTGCCATAAAAACTGCTTTCAACATTGATTATGACCAAATACAAGAAATAAAACCTGCTCACGCACTCATCATCGATAAAGCAGGCAATTACCACGAACACAAAATAACAGAACCTGTAGAAAAGACCTCATGCAGTTTTGAGCGCATTTACTTCTCGCGCGGTACAGACCCGATGATTTACAATGAGCGCAAACAATTAGGTCGTTTACTTACACCACAAGTATTGGAAGCTGTAGATTATGACCTTGAAAACACCATTTTTTCGTATATACCCAATACTTCTGAAACCGCCTTTCTCGGACTAACCAAAGGTGTCGATCACTACCTTATCCAACAACGCAAAAAGGCTATCTTCCAACAAAAATTGAGCGAGGAGGAGTTAGAAAAAATCCTTTCCTTCCGCCCACGTGTTGAGAAATTAGCTATCAAAGATATTAAATTGCGCACTTTTATTACTGATGACGAACACAGAGATGATTTGGTAGCGCATATTTATGACACTACCTACGGCATTATCCGAAAAGAAGTGGACAATATTGTGCTAATAGACGACTCTATAGTGCGAGGCACAACGCTTGAGAAAAGTATTCTCAAAATGATGGACAGGCTACAGCCTAAAAAAATAGTAATTGTTTCCTCCGCACCTCAAATTCGCTTTCCCGATTGTTATGGCATAGATATGTCGCGCATAGGCGATTTTATAGTTTTCAGAGCCGTAAAAGCCCTTTTAGAGGATACAGGGCGAGAAAATTTATTAGAGGAGGTTTATGAAAAATGCCTTATAGCCACAGAGGAAGGCAAGGCAGGCAAGCGGAATTTTGTGAAAGATTTGTATGCGCCATTTACTGAAGACGAGATTTCCGTAAAAGTAGGACAGTTGGTAGGCAAGGACATCAAAGCAGAGGTACAAGTGATATTTCAAAAGGTCGAAAATATGCACCTTGCCTGCCCAAACCATAGTGGCGACTGGTACTTTACAGGCAACTATCCTACTGAAGGTGGTAACCGCGTTGTAAATCAGGCTTTTGTAAATTTTATGCAAGGAAAACTCAAAAGAGCTTATTAAGCAACGTTGCCAATTTATTTGTATATTAGAGTTCTTGTGAAAGTATTTTTTAAGATGTCCTGCCCCTCCTCCAGTTTGGAGGAAAGGAAAAGAACTTTCACAAGAAGTCTATTAACCACAACACCCTATTTAATGCTTTCTACGTTTAATTTTATTTTACACTTTTTCTTATATTTTTTATGACAAATTTCAGCAAACTCCTTATGCTGGTTGTGCTTTTTTGCACCCTGCATACCACCGCTTCTGCACAAGAGTTGAGGCGCAATGGCTCGTCT
>JAYTNK010000100.1:0-9094 GCA_043748375.1 Cytophagales bacterium | reverse complement strand
GCTTTTAGCCTGGTTTGTTTGCCTACAGCAGGAGGTCGTAGACCTCAAAAACCTTTGGGCTCAAGTTTAAAAATTTGAACTAATTTAATAATTTAGTTTTTATATATAGTTAAACGAACAGAGGTACTATGAAAATGTATGCAAGCCTATTTGCACTTTTAACATTGTTTTTTTTGCACTAATAAAAAACAAATTAAATGGGTACTTTACAAATAATATCAAACACTTTCAGACCAAGAATTAGACTATTTACATCTTGCCTTTGAGCAAAGCCCAAAACTGAAAGAATTGTATTTTACAAGAGAAAAATTCCATCATATTCTTGAAAATAATAACGAAGTTAAACCCGCTGTACAACAATTAGAGAATTGGATAGAGGAGGTAGAAAAAGGAGAAAATACTGTCTTTGACACATTTGTCAAAACTTTGAAAAGTACAAAAAAACTATGTGGTAAATTATGTCCAAAATAATTTCTCAAATGCTATAACAGAAGGGCTAAACAACCTCATAAGAAGCATACACAGAACCGCTTTTCGTACGCCAAACTTTGAAAACCTCAGATGGTGAGCACTTGCCACTTTTACCTAATTCCACAAAAAATGTCAGACAACCATGTTATTTTATACGCTATAACAGGCATATTAGTTGTGGCAATGTTTTTCAGCTATTATTTTCTCCAAAACTCATACACTCCACGTTTTCAAACTGTAATATGATGAATGCCAAAGTTGTAAGTACGAACACTTAGAAAAAAATTTGCTATCTTTGCTTTCGAAATGTTTATTCAATAGCTCTCATGTCCATTCCCAAACACCACCCAGAAAACGCCTTTGCCTACAATTACAGAGGCTGCTTGAAGCATTTTGCAGGTAAGCACCAAGAAGCCATAGAGGATTTCGATGAAGCTATAAAACTTGACCCCGAATATGCAGATGCTTACAATAATCGTGGAGGTGCAAAATCTAACTTAAAGAAATACCAAGAATCAATAAAAGATTATGGTAAGGCTATAAGGCTTAATCCAAATTCTGCAACAGCTTACTACAATCGTGGAATTGTAAAACATGATTCGGGTAAGTACCAAGATGCAATAAAAGATTACAACAAAGCCATAAAACTGAATCCTGAAAATGGAAGCATATACAGCAGTCTTGGATACACTCAAATGAAATTAGGCAAGTATCAAAAAGCAATCAAAGATTACAACAAGGCGATAGAACTCAGCCCAACATTTACAGAAGCCCACTATAATCTTGGAGTTGTAAAAAACGATTTAGGCAAGTATCAAGAAGCCATAGAAGATTACAACAAAGCTATAGAACTCAACCCAAAATATCAAAATGCTTACTTCAATCGTGCAATGACAAACGAGAAATTAGGCTACTATCAAGAAGCAATAAGCGATTATGATAAATTTATTGAACATAATGCGGAAAACATAGAATCTTATTGCTATCGTGGGCAGGCAAAAATGATGGTAGGTATGTACCAAGAGGCGATAGAAGATTGTAATATAGCGTTACAACTCAAACCAGAATATGAAATTGCATATTATCTGTGTGGCAACATAAAAAATGCTATAGGTAAACACCAAGAAGCTACAGAAGATTACGACAAAGCTATAGAACTTAACCCACAATATATAGATGCTTATGTCAATCGTGGTATTGCAAAAGCTGATTTAGAAAATTACCAAGAGGCAATAGAAGATTACAACAAAGCGATAGAACTTGACCCAAAAGAGGCAAATGCGTATAGCAATCGTGGCAATGCAAAACGTGATTTAGGCAAGTATGAAGAAGCCACAGAAGACCAAAATAAAGCTATAGCACTCAACCCAAAAGAGGCAAGTTATTACAATAATCGTGGAAATATAAATAATGATTTAGGCAAGTGTGAAGAAGCGATAGAAGATTATAACAAAGCCATAGAACTCAATCCAAAATATGCAACTGCTTACAGCAATCGTGGTATGGCAAAACGCAAATTGGGCAAGTATCAAGAGGCAATAGAAGATTACAACAAAGCAATAGAACTCAACCCACAAAATGAAAATGCTTATTACTTTCGTGGCATTGTAAGGTATAATTTAGGCAACTACCAACAAGCTATAGAGGATTACAACAAAGTGATAGCACTCAATCCGCAAGATGAAACGAACTACAATGCACGTGGAAATGCAAAACGCGAATTAGGCAACTATCAAGAAGCCTTTGAAGACTACAACAAAGCGATGGAGCTTGACCCAAAATATCAAAATGCCTACTTCAATCGTGCAATAACAAACGAAAAATTAGGCAACTACCACAAAGTGATAGAAGATTACGACAAAGTGATAGAACTCAACTCAAAATACACGGGAGCTTATTGGAATCGTTCTTTAGCGTATGCTCTGCTCCATGATAAACAAGGCGTGCTTCCTTCTCTACAAGAAGCAATAATTTTAGATGATGTTTACAAAACAAAAGCTAAAGAAGCTGAAGAATTTTCTTGGCTACAAAATGATTCTGACTTTCAGGCATTGCTACAATAAATCTTGCCTGCACCCTGTTGTGCTTAGTTTGAAACTAAGCACTTCAAATAGATGCTGGTTTGCAACCCGCAAAATACAAAGCATTTTTCTGCCGAGCTAAAAATCTTGCCTACCCATGCAGGCAAGGCGGGAGTCTTGCCTGCTTCCTAAAAAAACTAAAATTATGGAAACAACAGAAATAAAACAAGAAATAATAATTCATGCAATCAATGAAGGTGGTGGTTTTGGTATTACTCGTTCAAAAGTCTATTCTCAAGATGCAGATAACCCACAATTTCAATATACAACTTGTGGGTTACATCTTAATTATTCTTGTCCTTCAGTAGAAGAAATTTTGGATCTTCTTGAAGAACAAGAAAATGATTATGCAAGTCAGTATGGTTGTGATGGTGTGTTGTATTATCTTTATGGTGATTCGCCAAGTTTGGTGCATAATGAATACAAGGTATTCTTTGCTAATGACTTTAAAGAAAGAATACAAAAGTTTCCTAATTGTAAAAGACTGAAAAAGATACAAAGAACAGTAGATTGGGCTGAGTGTTTAGAAGTCAGCGTTGATTTTTTGTTGGGTAATGAGTAGGCAGGCAAGGCGGGAGTTTTGCCTTTTTTTTATATTTTTGCAAAAAAAAATATGGAAAAAACAGATGAATTTGATATAGTTTTGGCTCTAAGACCGCATGGCTGGAGTAGTTTTTATTTCTTGATTAGGGGTAATACCTATGAATTGGTTATTTCACATATTTTTAGCGAACCGTACATTGACCTTATAAATGTTTTAGCATTGTTAATAAAAGGCGAGTTTGAAACGGAAGTTATTTGGTATGGTGAACCTGGCGGGCATAAAATCAACTTCAACAGAAGCAAAGAACGACAACACGAAATACAAATAAGCGTCACATTCTTTGCAGACAGTTATGGAAGAACCCCTGCCAAATTTGAGGAAATTCTTGCATTTGAAACAATTTTTGAGCAATTTGTTATTAACAGCTATGCACAACTCAAAAAAATTTATCTTTTGATGCAAACCAAACAGTATAGCAAAGGTAGGGAAAATGAATTTCCTATTGGAGAGTATCAAGCGTTTGAGAAACTTCTGAAAGCGCAATTTTCAAAAATATTTTAGCATATTTTCTAACCAAGAATCCCCGCTGGTGCAAGGCTTTTCCTTGTGCCTGCTACAATTCTATGGCTTGTCTGTTGTGTTAGCAACAGTATGCCGAGCTAAAACCGCTACAAACTTACAACCTTTTTTGCACCACTGTTCCAAGTTTGTTTTGCTAAAAAACTACTAATTATTTAAAGTTTACTTCGCTAAACTTTAAATAGTTAGTAGTTTATTTTTGTAGGATAAGCTTGGAACAGTGAGGAGCGCATAAAGCACAGCTTGCCTACTTCATTATAGGCATTTACCAAAAACAAGACCACTGACGATTTTTGTAGTATTTTTATTTGCTCAATAAGATAGGGTTTCAAATCCTATCGTATTGAGCAACAAAACCGCTTTGGCAAGTAAAATTATATAGAACCCTTATTGTCTTATGTTATTCAACTCTGTTTCTATTTCAATTTTTGCAGCCGATTGTTCTGTTGTTAATATGCCATTTAATAGGTTATTTATTTCATAAGGATCAGTCGTTAAAAAATACATTTCTTTAGAGCCATTAGCATTTACAATAAGTTTATATTTCCCGTTACTTATACCCCAAATGTCATCAGTTCCATCTTTAATTTCTGAGTATTGATAATTTCTAATTGTATTAGTAGTAGAGAATAAAGATTTAAAACTTTTACTATCATTTACTTGTGTTGCATTAACACCTGCAACTTCAGCTATTGTGCTAAAAAGGTCGGTAACACCTAATAAATTATTTTCAACCCCTGTTTTTGTAACCCCTTTGCCTGATATAAACATGGGTACATTAATCCCCCCTTGATACAAGGTACTTTTAACTTTTGAGCTTGAATACGGGCTTTGAGCTACTTGGTTGGGTGTGCCATTATCGCCAATAAAAATAATTATGGTATTATCTCTTTTTTCTGCAGGAATACTACTTAACAATCTTCCAATTTGATAATCCATTGCTTCGATTGCAGCCATATAGTAAGGTGTCGGATTCATACTATTTGTATAGGCTGGCAAAGTTCCTTGGCTATGCATATTGCTTGGTGGTACATGGAAAGGTGTATGAGGCGCATTGTACGCTAACCACACAAACCAAGGTTTAGTTTGTTGATTTATCCAATTAATAGAAGTGGTAGTAAGTGCTTCTGTAACATAAGAATTTTGTGTAGTAGTATTGCCATCTTCAGTAAGTTGCCATTGATAATAATCGGTTACAGCACCTCGTATAATTCCTGAATAATAATCTATACCCATCGTTTCTGGATTATAAGAATTATTTGTACCTGCTAAATGCCATTTACCAATTAATGCGGTTGCATATTTGTTATTGGTATTAGTGTTTATATATTTTTGTAAACCAATTTCAGATTGCGATAAAATATCCGAAGTTCCTCTTACATTGGTTCTATAGCCGTATTTTCCAGTCAGAATACAAGATCTGGTTGGCGTGCAAACGGGGTTTGCCCAAAAATTAGTAAACGCTAATCCTTTAGTTCTAATAGCATCAATATTAGGTGTATTGGGCTTTATACTTCCTTCTGAATAACCTTTGATAGCATCTTTTCCTAAGTCATCCGCAATAATGAGTAAAATATTGGGAGACGTAGTTTCTGTTAGCATACCAGTGGTAGCATTTTTTTTGCACGATGAATTTACAAAAGCAAATAAGGCTATTAGTAATATTAATTTATTTTTGCACATATATTTAAGGGTTTAAGCGTTTATTATTTCGGTGTTCCTTTGTAAGCACCAATAATAGACTTCCTGCGAAAGTACCTTTTCCCTCTCTCAAAATGGAGAGAGGGCAGGGTGTGAGGCTTCTAAAAAACACTTTCGCAAGAAGTCTATTATAGGGGAAATCGTAAGTCCAATATTATTTCGGTGTTCCTTTGTAAGCACCAATATTATAGGGGAAATCGTAAGTCCAATGATAGTGGTAAAGGTTTATCATTTGACCATCCCACATTACGGGGTGTTTATGTCCATGACATTGGTCTAAATCTTTTGAGGAAAGTAATTCCCCATTTTCCCCATAAGGTCCATAAATACCAAATCCGTCTAACATATAACCCATCAGGGCTGAATGTCCTGAAGAATGAACCGAGATATGATCTTGCAAATCTTTTGAAGGAAAGTGATAGTGATACCTCTGAGTACCGTCTGTATGTCCACCAAATTTGTCCAACATTTCATGAGCTGCTGCGTCATTACCCAGCGTTGATGCTCCATGATAAATTGCACTTCCTGTTAACGAATAGCCTGCTGGTCCAAATCCAACACAGGTTGGAGAAGCAGCTTCTTGAGGCAAAGCTGGATACGTTACGTTTAAAGGCTGAGGTGATATAATATTGGGGTTACGATCATAATTATATGGGATAGAACCAGGTGTTATAGGGAAAACACCAGTCGGATGATTGGGTAATCCATTACCTGTTAAAGTACGATTACCGCTACCATCTAATGCCATAGTAAATTGCCCACTCCACAAAACATTACCTTCAACTTGGGGTTTTTTGGTGTAATTCCATGTACCGTCTGCATTTGTCCAATCTGTTGCATTGTTGGCACCTGCACCATTTGCTGGAATTCCACAAAGCCATAAGGAATTGAAGTCTGGTGCCGAGCCACCTTGACTTTTAATTATAATTTTAGTTGCTCCAGTTCCACCAAAAGGTAAACGAGTTAAATCGACCTTTGCAACAACATCAACGATATTGTCTGGATTGTCTTTTTTACAACTAGTAACAGTAGTTAATACAAAAAATAAATAAATAATAGTTGTATTAGTTGTAGTTTTGAATTTTCTGTTCATTGTTCTAAATTTTAGGTTTGTGCTTTGACTATAACAATTCGATAAAGTTTAATGCCACTTGTTTTTTTTCGAATCAAATCAAAATAGATACCTGTTGATTTAAGTTATAATGATTAATAACCCTTTAAGTAATTGACTTTCAAGTATTTGTATTTTTTACAAACAGCCCATCAAAATTTACTGCAAAGGCTTAAAACACAGTACCTGAAAGATGAATAAAAAAAGAAATGACACAAAAGCATCGAGATTTGCGAGAAAAAACGAATATTGGGTTTGATGATAAAAAAGGTGTCATAGATTTGAATGATGTAGGATTAGCATTTTATTACCAAAATCACCTTGAAAATAGTATAAATAACAACGATTCTTATAAAATCTCTAATAAAGATGATGTTTTTTCAGTTATACAAGACAAGAAACCATCAATGCTTGTGGAATTGCACACTTAATTGATACTGACCAAGATTTTATGGAATGGTTAGGTTTTATAGATGTTTCTACTTGGTTTGATGATTAGCAGTTTATTAGGGAATTAGCAAAATAATTTCATTTTTTTTACGCCGTTGTTGGTGTTTCGAAAGGTAGGCGCAAATTTTATTCTTTAGCTACACCTTCCTACCCACCTTTTGAAACATCAATAACCCGCACAAAAGTTGTCAGAACTTGCCTAAAAAGGTCGTAGTCGTACCTAAGAAAATTGTGAATGTGGTTATTTAAAACAGTGTAGAGACAAGGTATGCCTTGTTTTTACTACATTAAAAACGAACAAAAATATGGAAATTGGAGATTGGGATTATGATTATGTATTCTTCAGCGATAGAAAAGTAGAAGAAGTGCTACCCAAATTTAAGGAAAATATCAAATCGCGGTGGGAAGAACCTTTTATAGAAGATTGTTCTTACTATGCAAATGATGGGGACGACCTTATTGACTTAGTTTTCTCAAAAGATAAGGCTATGTTTGAGGAAACAGAGAGGCTCACTAATGAAATAAGTGAAGGTTCTTTTAGTTTTATGTCGAGGCGGTATCGCAATTTTAGTGCTTCCATACTTGTTACAGAGATTGATTATGTAGGCAAGGATACGGATAGAGAAGAGAACTATCCAGTTTTTACAGGTTTTGCTCAATTATATCAATACACGTTGATCTTGCCTGAAAGCATAGAAGAAAATGGTTTTTTTTGTTTTATTTATAATGCTTTGACAGAGGTATTGAGTGGAGAATAATTTTACGCTGTTGTTGGTATTTCAAAAAATAGGGCGCAAATTTTATTCTTTAGCTACACTTTCCTACCCACCTTTCGCTTACCAGTAACCCGCGCAAAAGTTATCAAATTACTTTACTTTTTTATAAAAAATACTTATATGAAAAAAATACTCAAAATAGCCTTTATTTTATCACTTTGTACATTTTTTGCTTGCAATGAGGCTCCAAAAACAGAACACAAGGACAGGTCAAAAGATACCGAACCTTCCCCAACAAGCAAGGTAAAAAAGTCTGAGAACGAAACTTCTAAAGACTACAATCCAGACTCTCCTTATACTAAGAAGTGGAAAGTAATAATACATTATAATCCAGAGGCTCAAAATGGCAAAAAACCTGAAAAAGAAGAGTTTTTGGACTTAAAAGCGGATAGCACCTATCAATCAAACCTTTATGGACTTGTGGACAAAGGCAAGTGGGTTATCATAAAGCCTCAAGGCGATTATTATCAAACTATCATGGGTGAAGTACCCTTGACCAGAGACCAAAAAGTGTTGGAATTACACCCTGCTGATGGCAATGTAAAAAAGGCTTATGCCATAACTGTAAAAAATGGCAAGATGAGAGCTATAGCTACTTTCGATAATACTGTATTTGAAGCACAATAATCATGCACCAAACTTCCCAAAAGCTTGCAACTTTCAGGAAGTTTTCCACGCTTGTTAGTGTTAGAAAAGCGTAGGCAAGTTGTTCATTTTCAAAATATTATATTACTGCGCTTTTCGACACCAATAACACCACACTATTTTTTATTGCTCCTTTTTCAATGACTGTACATCTTTGATTAGTTGTTGCATTTCTAAGCGTAAAGTGCCGTTGTAAATGCCTCGTATGTGCTTCGATTTATCTACCAAAATAATGTGTTCTGTATGCAGAAAATCTGTGCTGTCTTTGGTAAAGCCTATGTCTTCTTCAGCAAAATATGATTTTCGTGCCAATTCGTATATTTGGGCTTTATTGCCTGTAAGCAAATGCCAATTTGAGTTGGTGATTTGATGCAATTGGGCATATTGACACAGCTTAGGCAAGGAGTCTATCCAAGGAGTTACGGTATAGGAAAGTAACATGACTTCTTTGTCGTTTTCAAATACTTTGCTCACTTCCTTCATGTTAGACGTAATAGCGGGGCATATACTCCCACAAGAAGTAAAGAAAAAATAGGCTACATGGATTTCCCCCTCAATATCTTGTTTGCTAATTTTCTTGCCTGCCCGATTGGAGAAAGAAAAATCCCTTCTGTATTTTTTTAAGTGAAAAGAGAACTTTGTCATTTTGAGCGAAGCGAAAAATCTCATTTTTCGTTCACAAATCGTCATTCAACAACGAGATGCTTCACTACGTTCAGCATGACAAATGCGCTAT
>JAYTNK010000099.1:0-6314 GCA_043748375.1 Cytophagales bacterium | reverse complement strand
ATAATTTAAAATCATTGAGTATTGCTTGTAAAGAATTGCACAGTATTAAAGTTTTGCATGAGTTAAAAAATATTGAAAGTATTTCATTATGTAGTTTTTTAAAAGATATTTCTTTTATGCATAATTTCAAAAAAATAAAAAGAATCAGTCTTTGGGGCAACCATGAGCTTGAAAATATGAGTATTTTATCTGGCTTGCAAAATTTAGAAGTACTACATTTAATGGACTTCAATTCAAAAACAGCATTGAAAAAGCAAGATTTGGTTCTTTATGATTTACCAAACTTGAAAGAGTTATTTATTGATGATGAAAAAGTAGAATATATATATATCAAACAAAATGTAAGGAATTTGAAAAAAATTACTATTGAAGGCAAGATGAAGAATATAGTTTTTGAAGATGCACAAGAAAATATAACAGAGTTTTATTTGTATAAAAATGAAGGCGTAGAGATAGATTTTATGCATATTTTAAAATCTATACCCAATGCAGTAAAATTAAGGCTTGATAATGCTTCAGACCAAGTATTAGAAAGTATAGATATTATCAATAACCTAAAGCAGTTAAAAGAACTTGACCTACGATATTTTACAATCAAAAAAGATTTTTTTTTACACTCACTACCTAATTTAGAAACTATCTGTATGTCTGATATAAAAGTAGATACCATACACATAGGAAACAACATGAAAAATTTAAAACTTTTTTATTACAGCCACAGCACTATCAAAGAAATTGTATTTGATAACATACAAGAAAAAATTAAAGCTGTTTATGTAAGAAATAACAACTTAACTAATTTAGATTTCTTGGCTTCTACACCTAATGTTGAGTCTTTAGATTTTGACGGCAATGGTATCACAAGTCTTGAACCTCTCAAGAAATGTGTAAAATATATGTATATAGACTATCGTGAGCGCGTACTTTCGCCTCCTTTTTGGTTCATCAAAGCGCAGGCAAGGAAAATACCTTTCAAAGATTTTGCAGATGTAGAGAGCCCACCTTTTTTTGATAAAATATGCCAACTACTTTCCAATCAAGAACCTGAAAATATAGAACTTGCCTACCAATTAGCTGTTTCACAGAGCTGGAAGGAAGAAGATATAGCAGATTGTAAGACTTATTTCTCCCCTAAATAAAGCCTAAACCCACAATCATTTACAGATAAACTTGCCTGCAAAATAGAAATAAAATATATACTTTTGCATATTAAAAATATTAGTGAAATAAATTAACTTTTTATAAAATTTGACATGAGAAAAACGTTTTTGCTCCTTGCCTGCCTTTTTTTGTGGGCGAGTTGCAACACTTCTACCAAATCCAAACAAGAAAGTAAGAAAGATACTCTTTCCAAAGCCTCAGCCTTTCCTGAAGTGCAGGATATAGGCAAGTTCAAACAAACTGAATTCTTGCCTACCCTCGAACACACCTTGCCTGCAGACAAGAACAGCATCTATGCGGCATCTCTTTTGTATGCTTGGGAGGAATTGCAAAAAACTTACAAGCCTCCTTTTCAGATAAATCCTGACTTCAAAGATTTACTGCTTATCAATGCCTCCCAATCTTTCAAAGGTGTATTGAAAAAAGGAGAATATACTACCAGCACGAAAATAGAAAATGGCATTTTAACGATGCACGCTTTCTTTGAGAAAAGCCTTGTCTTTCCATATACGTTAAGCACTTTTACAGACGAACTTACCTTTGATAAAAATAAGGTAAAAAGTTTTGGTTTGAGAAAAAACAGTCATCCTATTTTTTCTAATATGTTTTCGCTTTGGTATTATGACAATGACAAAAACTTTATTCTCAAGCTCGCGCCCAAAGACGAAGAACATGAAATTTTACTCTGTATGTTTGGCGAAAACCTACCTACCTTTGCCTCTTACCTACAAAAAATAGCACAATGGCAGACTTTAGCGGAGCAAATGAAGCAAGATAAGAATAAAGCATGGCGATTTTACTATGATACAGATGAAGACATAGTTATGATTCCTAAATTCCAGTTCAATATTGAAAAATATTATGATGTTTCAAAAATGGGCTTTACTGATTTCAAAGGGCAAAAAATAAACTTCAAAACAGTTTCTCAAAGAACCGCATTTTTACTGAATGAGAGCGGAGCAAAAGCATCAAGTGACTCAAAAATAGAGATGCCCAAAGAGGAAAAAACGAAAGATGGGTTTATAGAAATGCCTCACCCCAAGAATTTAGTATTTGATAAGCCTTTTTTGCTTTTGCTGAAGCGCAAAGACAATCCTAACCCCTATTTTGCCATGTGGGTAAGTAATTCAGAACTGATGGAAAAATAGGCACTTGCTTAGGCTATATATGCTAATTTGGCTCTAAACACACCATTGTTTACAGATAAACTTGCCTGCAAAGTGGTATGTTATCATTTGTAAGGCTTACGCGAAAAATACAAAATAACGGAAAATCTGCTCAAAATGCCTTAAAATATAAATCCTAAAAGTGTATAAAGAGAAACTTACAAACACATTATCTTATTTTCGTTTTTAGCCCTACTACAGGCACTTAAAGAGCCTAAAACATCTTTTGCGTAAGTCCTAATCTGTTTATTTGCTGGATATTATAAGGCATTACTAAAAAATAGGCTAACTACCATAACAATATACACATACGAAATTGGTTTTGGGATATGACTTTTCACTTACCCCACGTTTCGCGTAGGGCTATTCATAGTTCAACCCCATTCGGGGGTTGTCTAAATCTCCCAAAACCACTTTCCGATGCGTATATCAGTTACTCTTCCTCTTGCAATGTTTGTCCTTTCCAAGCGTATAAAGTAGCTGTAGGCACAAAACTCAAACTACAAGCCAAGATAACAAAAAACCCTACCAAAATCATAAGTAAGGCAGTAGATGTAGTAAAACTTGCCGCTCCTTTTTCAAGTAAAATTGCATCTGGAGCAACATTCAAGCCCCCGTTTCGGAAAATATCCATTACATCTGCCCCAATAGCAGAATTGTCATAACGCCCTTCAATAGAAAAGCTTGGATTAGAGAAATAAGTACCCTTGTCGCCTAAATCGCGAGCGTTTACTTGACCATCTTTGATAACTAACCGAGCATACATGATCTTAGTATCTTTCAATATAGATAACTTACCTGTAGAGTCGGCAACAAGATCCATAGACGTAGTGTCTTTTATTGTTTTCAAGTCCTTTATATCAACTTCTACACTTTTCTTGGGATATACAGGGTAATAAATATGCTCCAAATCAGTATTTTTGCGCACCTCTACATACATCCCCGAAGGCACAACCGCATCTTTTATTTTGATGTAACGAGGCAATTTTTCTTTGGTTGAGGTGGTTATTTGTTCAAGCGTCATTTCAATGGGTTTGCCACTCTGTATATTAAAGAGGATATCAGGAATAGCCATTTGAGTAATGACAATAAGGGCGACTATAATGCCTCCTATACGGTACAACGCACTTGGGCGTTTGAAAAACAAGCCTATGTTAGCTAAAGCACTTTTCATATTGTTGGAGTTTTTTTTTGCAAAATTACTTGTTTATAAAGTGTAAAACAATCTTCTTAGCAAAACAATACAATCGTTTGCAAAAAACTTGCCCGCAAAGTAGAAATAAATGTAGGAAAAACGTGCTTTTTGTATAGGATACACAGAAAAACAAACGCTATTTTTGGTGGTATGAAACATCAAAAAAATAAATAATAACCCAAAATATAACGTAGTTTTGGAAAATATGATGTGTGAAAAAATGAAAATATAACACAAAAACAACCGCGCTAAAAATATATTAGTGCGGTTATTTTCGCCTTTGGCGTAGCGGTTACAAACCGCAATTCTAATGGGTTTAAATTTGCAAATTTAAACGAACAAGGAGCTTTATTAATACAATTCTGTTTTATTAAAAGGTCTTGTAATTCCTTGGGCTTCAATTGGGTGTTCTATTGGCTTTAAAATTGTATTCCAAAACGGTTCATTAAAAATATTATATAGAAAAAAATATCTCAAACATTTTATTAAATCTAACCGTAAATCATTTCCAATCCAACTATTTCTATAATAATTTTCTAATTCATAAAAAGTAAAATACTTTTTATTTAACCAATTATTATCCAAATAATTGTAAAATTCAGAAACGGTGTTTTCTGATAATTGATAAGTTTCATAAAAAGGTAATTTTAACTTATAAATTTCTTCATCAGTTTCCATATATCTTTCTTCATGAAATATTGGATATATAGATTTACAGACAGCATATACATAAGCATTTTCATAAATACTTTCTGTTTCTGTAAAAAATTTGGTTAGATAAATTTGCCTTGCTCTTACATCTGCAAGTCCTTTTAATAAGATATTTAAATCTGTTTTCATAGTGTTATCAATCAATTTAAAAATTTCGTTATTTTGCAGACATATTGCCTACAACTTGACCAATATACGAGCTTTTCGTATATTGCATAGAATCTCGCCTACAGGCAAGAAACAAAAGGTAAAACCTCAAAATGAAGTGGTTAGCAACCGAATAGCCTGTATTTTCCTTGAAAAATAGCCAAAAAATTAAAGCCTTGCCTTTGGGCGAATAACTTGATGCAAAGGTACAAAACATTTTTCTTACTTCCAAATATTCAAAAAATTACCAAACACATAAAATACTGAAAATCAAATACTTGCATTTTTTGGTATTTTTAAAAATACCCTTACAAGGGTATAAAAAAGTTTTAGCCTTTTCAGGTGTTAGAAACGCTGGCTAATTTTACTATTCACATACTTTTTTATTCAGTGTTTCGACACCTGAAAAGCAGAGATAAGGCATTTATTTTCAGGTGTCGAAAAACGAATGACTGATAAAATTAGTGAAAAATTAAAAATCGCCATTCATTTTTCTAATACCTCAAAAGGCGGAAACACGCCGTCTCTTGGCAGGCAAGGCGCGTACTTTGGGCAACGACTTAGGAGAGCTACTCGCACCCCAACTCGAAAAAGCCTCTGAACTCGCCAAATCTTTGAGCGAAACTATCAAAAACACCCTAAGTAATTACTTCAATCGCTTTTTTCATAAAAACAGCGAATAAGGCATCGACTCTTTGTGTGCCTAAAAGCCTTGCCTACCCTTTGGTAGGCAAGGCTTTTTGCAGAGTCGAACATAACAGCTATATGGAGGGGTTTGGTAAATCCCAATGTGATTTTTTTAAAATATTTTAACCCCCTAACAGTCAAATATTTAACTATAGCTATCAAATTTTCATTAAAACTATCATAATTACTACCATAAACCCTAAAAAGTATAACACAGGAATAGCCCCGATTTGATTGGCACGCTTGAGGTTACCACTTATGTATAAAAAAATAGTAACTAAAATACAAAAAATGGTTAGTACAGGAAGCAAAACGCCACCAAATGCAATAAACATTACCACTGAACCACTTGTACCTGCTGGGTTTCCCGCCGCTAATACGAGGCTTATCGGTAACAAAGCTGAAAAAGGCAAAATAATTACCAAATTGAGGACTATGAGCAGAATGGTTGGGAGCTTTGAACGTGGCGTATTCATAATATCATGTTTTTTTACAAAACTACGAGATAAAACGAGAAAAAAATAGGTGAGGAATTGGAATAGAAATTAAATAACTTCATCATTTTACTCACGCGAAGCCACGCTGTAAGCGTCTGTTGGCATTGCCACATCACGCAAAAGTCCAATAATAGACGCTTACAGCGTGGCTAAAAGTGTGAAGTTATTTTTTATACGTTCCTAAGAGAAGCATTTTTAGCCTATAGTACACAATCGTTTGCAATCAAACTTGCCTGAAATATAGTATAAAATGTAGGAAAGATTGTATTTTTGGGGCGTTGAGGGTTGAAAGTTAAGCATTAAAAATCAATGCTTCACAAATCAACACTCATCTCATTCATCTTTCAATAAATCAACGCTCATGCGCATAATCCTATCCCTCCTACTTTTATCGTGTATGCTTATGGCACGAACACCCAAAACTATCGCACAGGCCTTCACAGAGGTAGAAATTCTGCAAGGGTGCGCCCAACGTGATGAAAAAGCGTATTTCATCTTCTCGCCTACTCTTTATGGCGTAAAAAAGCCTACCAAAGTGGACGTTACAGGCACTTTCAGAGGCTGGGACACAAACATGGATACGCCCCACGCCCTCCAAGAACGCAAAGACAAACTTTGGGTAGTTGCCGTTCCAAATGAAAACTTTGATAAAATCCCACCTCACTCACTCTACAAATTCAGGATAAATGAAGGCGAATGGCTTGCTCCTGCACGCAACGCCACTGAACAAGGAGGGAACTTAGTATTTAT
>JAYTNK010000098.1:0-5474 GCA_043748375.1 Cytophagales bacterium | reverse complement strand
TAGTAGGCGGAACACCCGTAACGCCTCCCAAGATAATGCCCTTGCCTCCGTTGTGCGAACTCAAATATTCAGCTGCTACAAGCATAACTGTACTCCCCGCAATCTCGCTCATGGTACGCATAACGGGAATGCCTCCTACGCGGTCTTTAATCAATTCGTAGGCAACGGCAGTTATTTTCTTTTTCAGCAAAATCTTCAAATATTCGGGGTGTAGCGTTGCCATTTGAATAGCAGAAATGATAGATTTTCCGTTTCTCATGTAGCCGATTTCGTCTATAGTCGCGGGTTCTACTTTGATTACTATGTCGGCAGAGAAGGCTTCTTCAGAGCTATTCACTATTTGCGCACCTGCTTCGGCATATTCGTGGTCTTGAAATTGGGAGGCAATGCCTGCGCCTGCTTCGACCTTTACTTCGTGTCCATTGCGCACCAATACATTAACGGCTTCAGGGCGCAAGGCTATGCGTTTTTCGTGTTCGCTTTTTTCGCGCGGAATACTTATTGAGATGCCTTTGTGTTTGCGCTGAATTTCGGCTACTTCTTCTTGCGTGTAGGCAAGTAGTGCTTTTTTGGCGGCAGGATCAATGGTTATTTCTGGTTCGTTTTGTTCATTGCTCATGATAAAAACTGTTTTTAGCGATTGTATAGATAAAAATAAACGTACTTATATTGAAATTGTGGCAGTGTAAGCGTTAATTGTGGCAGTGCAAGCGTTAATTATGGTAGTGCAAGCGTTAATTATGGTAGTGTAAGTGTTAATTGTGGCAGTGCAAGTGTTAATTGTGGTAGTGTAAGCGTTAATTATGGTAGTGTAAGCGTTAATTGTGGTAGTGCAAGCGTTCAAAATGGTTTATGTGTGCCATAAATTGATGGTTCTGCTATCATTTTCTACGGTTATGTCGATGTGTAGGCAGTGGGTAGGCAAGAGGGTGGGTATTTGCGTAGCCCATTCTATCCAACAATAATGACCTGAATCAAAATACTCCTCGATACCAAAATCTAAGGCTTCCGTTTCGTGGTTTAAGCGATACAAATCGAAGTGGTAAATCTTGCCTGCCTGCGGACTAAGATATTCGTTTACAAGGCTGTAGGTGGGGCTTTGAATATGATCGACTATGCCCATTTGGTAGCCGATAGCTTTGATGAGGGTAGTCTTGCCTGCCCCCATTTCGCCATTGAATAACCATATTTTGGGTAAATTTTCAGCAAAAGTAATTATTTTTTGGGCAACGGCAGGCAAGTCAGCTACATGATGCAAATAAAACATAGGATTGTTAGGGGTAAATAAAAGGAGTTGCACAATACATACAACTTGCCTACCAACGCGATGAAGGGTGATTTTTACGGATTTAACACTTGCGTAAGCGTAATAAAATCTTGCACGGTAAGTTGCTCAGCGCGTAAGTCCAAGAACGGGATAGTGTCCATTTCCTTGCCTGCCGTTAATGATTTGAGTGCATTGCGCAAGGTTTTTCTTCGTTGATTGAAGGCGGTTTTCACTACATTTTTGAATTGTTTCTCGTCGCAAGGCAGTTTTTCTAATGTATTTCGCGTCAGTCGAATAACAGCTGAACGGACTTTTGGCGGTGGGTTAAAGACTTCAGGCTCTACGGTAAATAAATATTCGATGTCATAATAGACTTGCAAAAAAACGCTCAAGATACCACATTCTTTGCTGCCTACTTTTGCTGCGAGGCGTTCTGCCACTTCTTTTTGCAACATACCCACCACTTCGGTTACGCGGTCATGGTGTTCCAAGACTTTAAAGAATATTTGCGAGGATATATTGTAGGGAAAATTGCCTATAATAGAGAGCTTGGGCGATATGTCGGGCGGTATCCATGTATCTATAGGCAAGGTCAGAAAATCGCCACTATGCAAATAGGGCTTCAATAGCGGGTAGTTTTTCTTCAAAAACGCTATGGATTCCATGTCTATTTCGGCTACATACAGTTGAAAGTCAGGGTTTTGGACGAGGTATTTCGTGAGTACGCCTGTTCCCGCGCCTATTTCTATGACGGCTTGGCAGGTAGGCAAGGGCTTTAACGATTCAACAATACGCATCGCAATGTCTTCATCAACAAGAAAATGTTGTCCTAAATGTTTTTTGGGTTTAACTATCATGGGGTATGGGGTGAAAATTATTTAACAAAAACCATATCCTTTGCGCGTATTTAAGTTTATACAAACAAAGCTTCTTGGGCATAATATAACTTCTTGGGCTGTTTTATCGCCACATTTTTTTGTTTGTCGTTCATATACGCCCTCAAGCAATTCGCTACATATTGCGCTAATTTAACAGGCACAGCATTTCCAATAGCTTGCTCTAAATCTCCCTTAGAAAAACTGCCCCAATTAAAATTTGGAGGGAACGTTTGTAAATAACTTCTTTCTATGGTTGTTAAAGGGCGTATTTGCGTTAAATCTTTTGTAGTATCTCCTTCATGAAATTGGTAAGTTTTGGGAATAGGTCTATTTACACCTCTAATGGTTGGGCTCGGTTCATGAATACTAAAAATAGCTCTTCTTGCATAACTTCTTGGGTGTCTATAATAATGCTCAGTTCCTAAACTATCACCCAAATAATCAAAAATTGTTAAAGGTTTTTTGGCTAAATACTTCTCTAAATAAGGTTCTAAAACACCTTTTTCTTCGCCTAAAATACCTATTAAAAAAAATCTTTTTCGGGCTTGTGGTACACCACAAAGACTCGCATTGAGTGTTTTTTGAGAAAGCCCATAGCCATTTATACGAAATATTTCTAAGGCATTTTTTAAGGTCTTGGTGGACGTAATTCTATCTACATTTTCCATTACAAAATAAGTAGGCTTCAGTTCTATTACAATTTCTGCAAACTTTATGGTTAAATCTGCTCGACTTTGTTCATCTCTTTTTCCCGCGCTTGAAAAGTCTTGGCATGGCGGTCCTCCAATAATCATATCAGCGTTGTAATTTTTGAAAATATCAAAATTTGTAACTTCCGATAAATCTAATTTAATAATAGGATGACTAAAATTTTTTTCATATATACTAATAGCTGGTTGCCAATTATCAAAGCCTGCTGTTATTTCAAAGCCAGCATTTTGAAACCCTAATGATAAGCCGCCACATCCCGAAAATAAGTCTATTGTTTTCATCTCTTTTTCAGTTAAATAAGTGCGGTGAATTATAAATAATGGCATCAAAACGCCTTTCTGGACTTAAAAGCAAATGTCCACCACCCAAAACAATATGTTTAATTTCATCTTTGGTAATTCTTGGTTTGGTAAGTTCAGGGGAAGCCATGAAAGGATGCGAGAGCTTTCCACTAACAGCAAAAGCTTTGTCATTTTTAGTATTAAATGAAAGCTCATCTATAACTTTTGCGGGGTTTATTTTTCCATTTTGGCAAAAATCTACAAGCATTTTAAGCAACCAAATCACATAACGAAGTTGCCTCGTGATTTTATTTTCGCTTGTTAATTCAACTGCTGCTACATTCAAAAATAATCTTGTAAAAGCAAAATTACTCCAAACAAAAATATCTAAGCAATTATCTGCTAATTGTGATGATTTTCCTATGGTTTTCCAAACGGGTTGGATAATGAAAGGCACTTGTTTATCTAAATTTTCTAACAAAATATTATTCAATACTGCAATCATTTTGGGCATAAAAGGCATTACAGTTGCTCCCTCTGTCCAATCTTTAATATTATCAAATTCAGTACCTATTAAATGATGCAATCCCTCCTTATTTTGTCTATAATTCATAGCAATACTCAACGCCAAATACACTACACTATCAGGACGTATTACTATTTCCGAGCCAAATTTATCATGTGTTAAATCGCAAGTTGAGTTATCAGGAAGTGCCGTAAGTTTTATTTCTAAACCGCGCAAACAATGTCCGTTATGACTATTTTGGATAACTAAATCTATTCTTGGCATATTTCCCTCGACTAATGGTTGATAAGGTGTATAATCACTTTCAAAAGCGAAAAACAAATCATTATCCGTAGGGGCGATACCAAAAAGTTGTGTGGTAGAAATATTACTATGCGAAACATTTAGCCTGCTGTCTAATTGCAAATAGACAGGTTTTAACTGCCTGCTGTGCATATAGCAAGCCAATGAAGCGGGAAAAGACGAATTAAATTGGTTTTTGCCCCAGCTATCTTTTTGGGAAAAATCTCTATTTGAATTATCTAATCCGAATAAGGAAGCGTTTTGCATATTATTTTTGGCAAAGTTAAACATTTTTTTTCTTTTAACCCCATTAGACTTCTTGCCTGCCCTATCCTCAATTTTGCGCAAAGGTTATTTAACAAAAACCATATCCTTTGCGCGAAGTTGGAGGTTTGCCTTCCCGTTAAAGAAGTTTTCCTCCACAGTATAGCAGAGGCTCAAGGTTTTGGCTTCGCGGAGGTCTTGGTAAAAATGCGCCATACCAAAGCCGACTACTTCAAAAACAGTGTTACCACGTTGTGAGCGTACTCGGAACTTTAGATGCTTCTCGCGTAATAGCTGTATATGTTCGGCAGTTAAGTTTTCGGACACAAATACAGGGCGCATATTATCAGGTCCGAAGGGTGCCATTTGCCTCAATATTCTAAAAAACTTAGGTGTTATATCGGCTACATCGAGTTTTAAGTCTATATCTTGTCCATGTATCAGCATTTCGGGCAAGATACTTTCGCGTACAATTTGCTCGAATCGTTGGCGGAAGGCAGGCAAGTTTTCAAGCTTCATCGAAAGTCCTGCCGCTTGTTTGTGTCCCCCGTATTGCGTCAATAAATCGGCACACATTTCGAGGGCATGATACAAGTCGAATCCTTGCACAGAGCGTGCTGAACCCACTACCATGTTGCCACTTTCAGTAAGTACAATCGTAGGACGATGAAACTGGTCGATGCATCGCGCCGCAATAATGCCCACAATACCTTTGTGCCAATCGGCTTTAAATAAAATTGTTACGCTGGCATTTTCGCCTCGTGCATATTCAGCTTCTACCATCGCGATGGCTTCTTGCGTAGCAGTCGCATCGAGGTCTTTGCGCTCTGTGTTCATGAGGTTTATGAGCTGTGCGTAGTGGTCAGCCTCCTCTTTTGTTTGGGCGACTAATAGCTTTACGGCACTCGCGGCGTGTCCAAGCCGACCTACTGCATTGATGCGTGGGCCCAATGCAAACACTACATTACTCACACTCAATACGCTTTCAGCCGTATAACCCGAAACTTCCATGAGTGCCTTTAGCCCTATGCGTGGTTGGCTATTGAGTTTTTGCAAGCCATAAAAAGCCAATATCCTATTCTCGCCACTCATGGACACAAGGTCTGCTGCAATACTCACCGCAACGAGGTCTATGAAGTCATACAAGCGGTTTATATCCAACTGATTGCGTTCACAAAACGCTTGTAACAATTTGAATCCAATGCCACAACCTGAAAGTTCTTTGAATGGGTAAGGGCAGTTGGCTTGCTTGGGATTTAAAATAG
>JAYTNK010000097.1:0-7431 GCA_043748375.1 Cytophagales bacterium | reverse complement strand
TGAAATTTAATATACAGCTTTTTATGGTTAATGACTACTTTTTTCAGGGTAGAGCGTACACTTTTCTTCTCTTTTATAACTTGCAATACCAAATTCTTTACTTCTATAACGATTTCTTTGCGTAGCAATCGGCTGATGTTTAGATTCAACGCTCCTTCTGGAATTTGCATGAAGTCGCTCAAATCGCCTTTCGTTTCCATAATATCCAATAGGGGATTTAAGACAATGTAAGCGTGTTGAGTAAGGTCTGCAAAGGTTTCTAATAAGCGGTTGCGGTAATTTTGGAAAGTGCTATTGTTTCTTTTTTTGTCCCACTCATTCGTAAATCCCATGGGTTTGAAGGCAATGAATTTTAAGGACGGTCTAATCGTCGAAAACTTGCGCTTTTTGAATATCTTATGTTTAGCCTCCAATGTATCAAATAAATCACTCACTTGCGTAATGCTTTCCGATTTACCCAAAAAGAGCGTCCCTTCCTCTTTTAAGGCATAATGGAAAATAGAAAAAATCTGTCTTTGTATACCATTGTCTAAATAAATTAATAAATTTCGACAACTCAATACATCAAGTTTTAGAAACGGCGGGTTAATCGTAATATCATGCTTAGAAAATAAAATACAGCTTCTTAAACTCTTCTCTACTTCATAGCCTTTGTCTGTTTTAGTCATGTATTTCTCCAACAAACTCGTAGGTATTTGTGTTATCTTCTCGGCAGGATAGATACCTTTACGCGCTATTTGGAGGGCGTTCTCGTCTAAGTCGGTAGCAAAAATCTGAAGTACACAATCAAATTTTTTATATTGGTCTAATAAATTTTGTATCAACATAGCCAAACTATACGCCTCCTCGCCTGTGGAACAGCCTGCTACCCACACTCGAAACGTGGTAGGCAAGTTGGGTTTAGCGATTTTGCTTTCCAACACTTCCGCCAATTTTTGATAGGGTTCGCCATCTCTAAAAAAAGAAGTTACATGAATAAGAAAACTTTCATATAAAACCTGTAGCTCATGCGGGTTTTTATCTAAGTATTTTGCATATTGTTTGATGTTTTTTAGCTTGGTATTTTTAATTTGTTTATCTATTCTGCGCAAAATTGTACTCGGCTTGTAAGTAGCAAAGTTAGTTCCAAAACGACTATATAATAATTCAAAAATATGGGCTAAATCATTATCTATAGTAGCAATAATGCTACTTTTCACTGTCGTATCAAATACTATTTCTGCTATTTTCGCCCCTATTTTATTGGGAGGCAAGCTATAATCGACCAGCCCTGTTTGCAGGGAGGCAAGTGGCATACCATCAAATTTGGCTGTATCAGAATTTTGAATAATAGCCATACCCCCTTTCATCTTAACTTCTTTCAGCCCAACCGCTCCATCAGAACCCGTACCCGAAAGAATAATCGCTATAGCTTTCTGCCCATATTCGTTTGCCAATGAACTCAATAACATATCTACTGACGGCTTCGGGTCATGTGCCGAAAGCGGTTTACTCAAATAAATTAAGCCACCTAATACTTGCACATCAAAATCGGGAGGCGTAATATAAATTACACCCGTTTTGACGATTTGGTTGTTTTCAGCCTGTACCACAGGGAAAACAGCCTCTTTATCTAATATTTGCACCAACATATTCCTATAATTAGGACTTAAATGTTGGGCAACAATAAAACTTGTATTGTTTCTAAGCGTTTCAGGTAAATGAGCAAAAAGCTCTGTAAGGGCTTCTAAGCCACCCGCAGAAGCACCAACCCCTATGAAGAAATGTGTTTGAAGCATATTACTATATATTATATATCGTGTATATATCAATATTTTGCGAAAATAAATGATTTATTTGAAATATGCTATTAAAGAATGATTGAAAATATTACATACGTACCTTTTTATCAATAAATACATTTATTAGTAGGCAAGTTGCTCCAAATACCATCTAAAAACAAGGTTTTTGAATAATATTTTGCGAAACTACTTAGAATGCCATACCTTTGCATAAAAAATAAAGCATAATTGATAAATCGCGGAGCTTTATACATAATGGCACAATTCATGCCGTTCTTTTCTACAACATATTTGTAACATACCTCAAGCAGCCGTATTTTATGAAATGCAGACTGCGTTGGTCTTACCAAAACCCATAAGATTATGAAAAAATCACTCTTAACTACACTTATACTTCTTTTTTTAGCCATTTCTGCCCAAGCACAAATAGAAAACCCTAAAAAATTTGGCGATAACAAAGTGATTTCCGCTGCCACAACACCCAAAGATAGCATCAAGAAAGACTCTGTTCGCTCGCAACCTTTGCATTTTGAAGCTCCCGAAATTTCGCCTACCGAACGCCCAGAGCGTATAGATACTGAAGGTTTAGCCGATACAGGCTTCAAAATGTACAAAAAGACACCGCTTGTTGGCGTAGATACACTCGCCAATGTATTAGGCAAGAAGCAATTAGTTCGTATTTCCGAAGAATTATACATTGACAGCGTTTGGGTAAAATCAGCTGAATATTATCGGGTTTGGGATTCTAAAAACATCAATCCTTACGGCAAAAATGCGTCTATCTTTAAAGACACTGTTAATATTCGCCTTTATAACTTGCCTGAAGGAGAACAATGGGCATCTCCGCTTGAGCGTGTACTGCAAACTTCTGGCTTTGGGTATCGCTGGGGCTCGTTTCATCATGGCGTAGATTTAGACCTCAAAATGGGCACACCTGTCTATACTACTTTTGATGGCATTATCCGCATATCAGCGTATGAGCATGGGTATGGCAATTATGTAGTAGTAAGGCATCGCAACGGTTTAGAAACATTGTACGGGCATTTCTCAAAACGCGCTGTAGAAGTAGGGCAAATCGTAAAAGCAGGACAACTCATAGGACTCGGAGGCTCAACAGGCTGGAGTACAGGACCACACTTGCATTTGGAAACCCGTTATGAAGGCAATAGTATCAATCCGTTATTGATTTATGACTTCTCAAAATCGCAAATTATGATAAGTGAGTATTTTCAACTGATGCCACACCATTTTGCACACTTAGGCAATAAAGTACGCGAAACACCTATTCATATCGTAACACCAAACGAAACAATTACGCATATCAGTGCTAAATATGGCGTTCCTGTAGATACATTATTGAAAATCAATAACTTAACAGCTTCGAGCGAGTTAAAAGTTGGGCAAACTATCAAAATAAAATAAATGGAAAGTAGTTTGAGATAATAGACTTCTTGCGAAAGTACCTTTTCCCTCTCTCAAACTGGAGAGAGGGCAGGGTGTGAGGCTTCTAAAAAACACTTTCGCAAGAAGTCTATTGCTTGGTTTAGTTTACAGAAAATGATGAAATATCATATAGTCTATACGCTTCGTATCGAACAGCCAGAAACGCACTATGCCCATGTGCAAATGTGTATTTATGAGCCTGAAAAACTTGCCTCCCCTGAAGGCTATATAGACCTGAAAATGGCGGTTTGGACACCAGGCTCATATCTTGTGCGCGAATATGCCCGCATGGTCGAAAACGTAAAAGTAGAGGCTGAAAACGCAGAAGGGCAGGCAAGAAATAACCCATTAACTTGTCGCAAAATCAATAAAAACACATGGCGCGTATGGCTCGGCTCGGCAGGCAAGGGCAAGATTACCGTAACATATCAGGTTTATTGTTTTGAACTAACCGTACGTACCAACTATATAGACCAAGACCACGCCTTGCTCAATGGTGCGCCTACGTTTTTATATGTTGCTCAATATTCGGACTTGCCTGCCCAACTACACCTCGAAATACCTGAGCATTGGCAGACGTGTTTGACTGCTTTAAAGCCGCTTGAAGTTACTGATTACCACACGCTTGTCGATTCGCCCATAGCTTTAGGAAATTATGATATTTTCGATTTTCAAGCACATGGTATCACGCATAAAGTTGGTATATATGGCTTGAAAGACTACAAACAAACGCAACTCGCTATTGATATGCAACGCATAGTCGAATCTGCTACGGCTATTTTTGGTGAAAACCCATGCGACACTTATACCTTTATGAGTATTTTTACGCAAAAAGGCAGAGGAGGTTTGGAGCATTTGTTTTCTACAGCCTTGATAGCTCCGCGAGAGGAATATTTTAAACCCGCAGGTTACGAAGATTATTTGACTTTAATAGCCCACGAGTATTTTCACGTTTGGAATGTGAAACGCCTTTGTCCTCAACCACTTGATAATTTTGATTATGAAGCAGAAAATTACACAACGCTCTTGTGGCAGGCAGAAGGATTTACAAGCTATTATGAAAATATTGTAATGCTCAACGCAGGGCATATTAATGCCGAAAAATTTATAGAGAAGAACGTTGAACATCTTGATATTGTAGAAAATCAATATGGCAATCAAGTGCTTTCAGTGGCCGATGCAAGTCTTGACGCATGGATAAAAATTTATCGCCCTCACGAAAACACCGCGAACAGCAGTATTTCCTATTATACCAAAGGTGCCATAATAGCGATGCTTTTGGATTGGGAAATTATTCGCCATACGGATGGTGCAAAAAATTTAGATGATTTGATGCGCTATCTCTACCAAAAATTTTACAAAACTGAAAAGAAAGGCTTTTCTGAAACGGAAATTTTAGAGGCTATCATTTTTATAGCCTCTCCTTATGGCACAGACGAAAAGATAAAAAACCACTTTCAAGACTTTTTTAACCACTATATTTATGGAACAAGTGTCATTCCGTATCCAGAATACTTCAATATAGTTGGCTTGAGTATAAAAGATGAAAACTACAGTAAAAACGAATCTACTTTAGGCATAGAATTAGACAAAAAAATTGTTAAATTTGTTAAACGCGGAAGCACTGCTAACCTCGCTGGCATACAAACAGGCGACCAAATCGTATCGCTAAATGGAAGCGATATAACCCAATACGCCGACTGGCTCAAACTACAAGAGGTAGGCAAGCTCGTGCAAATTCACCTCTTGCGCGATGGTTTGTTGCGCGAAATAACTGTACCTACAGAACGCGATACAACCCTCAAATTCAAAACCGAAAAAATAGTCGAAATCACAGAAACACAAGAAAGATATTTTCAAAAGTGGTTGCGAATATAAACTTATGGTTCTTAAAAAGTTGTTGCGGGAATTTTTTTGTAGGTTTCCAAAAGTGCCTTTTTACATAGAATAGGGGTTGCAACCCCTATTCTATGTAAAAAATCGTATAAATTTTAGAAGAACCAACTTATTAAACACATCGGTTTTATGGATTATAACGAACAAGATAAGCGCAGCACTCTACGATTATATAAATTGGTTTGTCAATCGATAAAATAATTATTTAATTTTCAATAATTATTGAAAGTTTAGAAACTTATGCCTATATTTGCCGTATAAATAACTAAACAATAAACCTATGAATTCTCAAGATAAAGCCATCGTTTATGACGACAGTTGCCCCATGTGCCAACTATACACACAGGGATTTGTACGGGCAGGTATGCTCAAACAAGAGAATCGTATTGCCTTTTCTTGCCTGCCTACCCTGCCTGTAGCCCATCAAATAGATATGCAACGCAGCCGACATGAGATTCCTTTGATAGACATGAAGGGAGGCAAGACCTTGTACGGTTTGGATAGTCTATTATATATGATAGGTAGCCGTATGCCTTTGTTAGCGCGGATAGGAAAATTTGCGCCCATCTATTTTTTCTTTACGTATTTTTACGCATTCATTTCTTATAATAGGCGAGTTATTATTCAAGCACCCAAAACGATGCATGGTTTTAATTGCGCGCCTGACTTTCATGTTGTTTATAGGCTATCATTTATTGCGTTAGGGCTTGCCTGCGGCGTGTATTATTTTGGTATTTCATGGCAATATGCATTGTATGTGGCTTTGGCGCATTACGCGCTACCTTTCCTGCCTAAGCATCAACGAACTGAATTGTTAGGGCAGTTGGCTGTGAGTACGTTTATAGGGTTGTTATTTTTGCCTTTGCATTTTACAGTGGGGGTTGTAGCTTTTTTGTTGAGTTACGGATGGCGATTGTCAAATTCATTTCAGAACTTGTATGTGGTAATGAAAAATAAACTATAAAATATTTATTGTTATTATGTTATCGCAAATCAAATTTTACATTTAAATCTATAAAACAATTTTGGTTCTTCGAAAATGATGGGGGAGCACTGAAATGGGGAAACGTATCAACGGGTTTTAGCCAAAGCCCGTTGATTATAGTGCCAAATTACCTTGAAAAATTATATACCCACTATAACTTTATAAGAAGCGCAATTTTTTATTATATTTTGCGTTACAATAATACCATATTCGATGGGTTACTACTTACCTCATGAAACAATCCTTTTGTTTTTTTCTTTATTTACTTTGCTACACATTTGTATCTGCACAAACTGCAGAAGAGGCACTAAAAGTAGGCAATCTTAAATTTCAACAGCAAAAATTTTCAGAGGCAATTGTAGCTTACAAACAAGCTATAACATTGGATAAGAAAATGGCAAAAGCCTATCACAATCTTGGCAATGTGCAGTATTTGTTGCAAGATTATAGGAACGCGCTGAATAATTTTGACAAAGCTGTAGAATTAAGTCCACTTGAAGCTGAACCATATCAAACGCGTGGAGCTGCCTACATTGCGTTGCAAAAATTCCCGCAGGCTCAAAAAGATTTAGAAAAATCTATTAAGTTAAAAGCTAAAAACCCTGTCGCATTCTTTCATTTGGGCGAATTATATTGGGCTATGAATAAAAAAACGGAGGCTTGCAAAAATTGGGAAAAGGCACATACTTTAGGCTATCACGAGGCTAAAATACAATTACAAAAAAACTGTAATTTTCCAAAAGATTCAATAAGCAACCCTGCCAAAAAAACTCAACCCTTTACTGATTTATTAAACTCAGCCCAAACCAAGCTGGAAATTCGCGACTATAATGGTGCAGTGCGCGATTTTACCAAAGTGCTTGAACTTGATGCCCAAAACGCGCAAGCCTTTTTTGGGCGCGGCGCAGCAGAATTTGCACAAGGAAACCAAATAGATGCCTGCAAAGATTGGCATAAAGCACTTGCGCTCGGGCATAAAGAAGCTGCAGATATGATTAAAGATGCGTGTCATTAGGTGTATCAATTTCCTATAACCCAAGTTGCATAGTTTTTTGCGCCTCATTTTTTATAAATTATTTTTGCATAAAAAACAGACCTGCGCAAACTAAGTTATTTTACAAAAAACGAACATTATTGAATAATAGACTTCCTGCGAAAGTACCTTTTCCCTCTCTCAAAATGTAGAGAGGGCAGGGTGTGAGGCTTCTAAAAAACACTTTCGCAAGAAGTCTAATACTTAACGCAGCGACCAAAAAGTTGTTAGATGACTTTTTTAGGTTGCTGGCGTGTTTTTTGTTATACGTTAAATACTCGAAGTTAAAATAC
>JAYTNK010000096.1:0-17600 GCA_043748375.1 Cytophagales bacterium | reverse complement strand
GCTTTTAGTGGCTTTTTTGGCAGCCTATATGAGTACCATTGCTACCCAATTTAATTGGGGATGTAGCTACGTTATCAATGATTTTTATCAACGGTTTATGAATCCTACGGCTTCGCAAAAACAACTTATCCAAGCCTCTCGAATTACTACCTTATTGCTCATGATAGTAGGCTTGATAGTTACTTCGTTTTTAAGTACGCTTGAGGGGGCATTTCAATTTATGATTTCAGCGAGTGCGGGACTTGGTGGCGTGCTAATTTTACGTTGGTATTGGTGGCGTATCAATGCTTGGAGCGAGATAACAGCTACCCTTGCACCTTTTATAGCTTTGCCTATTAGTTGGTATTTAAAATTTCCAGACCCCTATAGTTTTTTCTTTATTGTAAGTTTCACTACTGTAGCGTGGTTGCTTGTAACTTTTCTTACGCCACCTACTGATAGCCAAACATTGGCACGTTTTGTAACCCAAATACAGCCAACGATGGGTTGGGCTACTGTTTATAAGCAGGTAGGCAAGACTCCCCCGCCTGCGCAAGTTGGTTTATTGCTTGGGGCGGTTGTAAGCGGTATGTGTTTAATTTACGGCTTTCTATTTTTAGTAGGTGCGTTGTTATTAGGGCAAGCGTGGATAAGTTATGCCCTTGCCTGCCTGATAGGATTGATTGGAATGTCTATTGTATTGCGCAAAATGTAGGCAAGTTGTGAACTTGCCTACCCCAACCAATAAAGATATATCTTATAGGTTTTGGTAGGCAAGTTGCTTTTGTATATTGATTAAGTACGGGTATTAAATAACTTCGGTTCTTAGAAAGTTATAGCGGAAGCTACCAAAATATATGAGCAGTCATGCTGTAAGAATCTGTTTTCCAGGCTTTTGTGGGGTGCTAAAGTGTATAACAGACGCTTACAGCGTGGCTATCCCGTAATAACTTTTGAAGAACCATAACTTCATTTTTTGATAGCTAAAACATTGCTTATCAATGTATTGTAATCGTCAATCTTAAATCGTTAATCTTCCTAAGTGCGAATACCTATGATGAGAATGTCGTCTGTTTGGTGAAAGTTTCCTTTCCAAGCGGCAAATTCATCGCGTAGGAGTTGTTCTTGCTCCTTCATGTTAAGATGACTGATAGACAATAAGAATTCGCGGAATCGTTTTTTGTAGTATTTTTGGTTGTTTTCACCTCCAAATTGGTCTTGGAAGCCATCTGAGAATATATAGAACATATCTCCGTCCTCATAATCTATGGTGTGTGTATCAAATTTCTTTTTAGCGTATTGCGCGCTACCTATGGGGAATTTTGAGCCATCTATTTGGAAAATCTCGCTGTTGCGTACATAATAAAGTGGGTGATGCGCTCCCGAAAAGCTAACTTTTTTATTCTCCTCGTCAAAGATGAGCATAGCGATATCCATGCCATCGTTCACGTTTTGTTTTTGGAGCTTCATGAGCAGTTTGCGGTCTAACAAAGAAAGTATCTTGCCTGGGTTTGTAATGCGATTTTCGTTGATAATCTCATCTAAAAGCGTATTGCCCAATACGGTCATAAACGCACCTGGTATGCCGTGTCCTGTACAATCGGCTACTACAATTACTTTAAAAAACAAGGTGCGGTGTTCTTGCCCTGGCATAGCTCCTGAGCGTTTTACTTCTGAAAACCAATAGAAATCTCCTGAAACAATATCACGCGGTTGTAGCAACAAGAAACATTCTTTGAAATTGGAAGTTATGGCTTCTTTATTACCTAAAATAGCTTGTTGTATGCGGCTTGCGTAGTTGATGCTGGCGGTTATGTTTTTGTTTTTAGTTTCTATAATATCTGTTTTTCGGATAATCTCTGTCTTTTGTGCCTCAAGGTCATGTGTGCGTTCTTCTACGCGGCGTTCTAAGCTTTCGCTCATTTCCTCTACTGTGGAGAAGGATTTGGCAAGGCGTACAGATAAAACAAAAGACTGTGTAAAAATAAAAATCAAGAGTCCATAAGAGGCGTAAAAACCTGTTTGAACAATATGTGCATCATACAATATGTCATTTATTGCCGTTGTAAAAAAGATAGCTGAACCAACTAAAAATATTCTTGCGGCATCGCGGTCTTGGTAAGCAGCGTGAACAAGCGCGTACATGATATACACACCTGCTATCATCATAAATATTTGCGCGAAGAACTGTGTTTCAGAAAAAACGCTTGGAGGAGTTATCAAAACAGCTAACAACAATATACCACAAATACTTTGTATAACGATAAGTATGCGTTTTGAGAACTCTTCAGGATAGACAGCTCTGAAAAACATGACATAGAACGGAAAGCCCAAATAAACGGTAACATACTCGACCAAGAAGGTGTATTCCCATGGCAATTCTGAAAATAGGTGCAATAAATAACGTTCATCAGTTAGCATGGTACGCATACCAAACAACAGCCCGACAATACAAAAGTATAGAGCTGAGCGGTCTTTACGCCTTAAAAGATAGATACCTAAATGATAGATAGCCATGATAAGGAATCCGCCCGACATAATTAAGTCGACCGCCACCATGCGGTCGCGGGTTTTTTGGAGGCTTGTGGTTTCGCCTATTTCTAAAGACTGCCTTATGCCGCCTGTATTGTCGTGGAAGTTAGAAACGTGGATTATCAGTTCTATATCGTCGCGTGTAAAGTCGGGAATTTTCACTACTACGGGCAACATATAAGGCTGGGTTTCATCATGGCTTTTCCCTATCTTGCCTGCCCGCGAGATAAGCCTGCCGTTGGCATACATTTCATAAGCGGTGCCTATTGTAAGGACTTTTATGGATAGTTCGGGGCGTGAGGAGGGCAATCGAAGTATGAGCTTATAGGTAGCATAGCCTTTGCCTGAAATTTTCTTTTGACCTAAGCTGAAGCGTGTCCAAGAAGATGGTACGCGAATAAGGTATGGGGAGATGGTTGTATGTGTATCGTTGCCTACAAAATATTGCCAATAGAACTCCCATTCGCCATCGAGCGCAAGCGAAGGTTTTTGTTTAAAGTCCCATTGACTCAAATCCATGATGCCTGCTTTTGCCTTAGGCAAGTTCGCTTGGGGCGAACACGCAAGCAACCCAAACATCAAAAACAATGAAGCAATCCATCTTCCTGTTTTGTGTTTTTGATGGCAATCATTTATATAAGTACGGAGCAAATTCAAGGCAACAGCAAGTTTTACAGATAAGTTTACGAAAATCGTACCATTCGCGAACTCAGTTGCAATAATAAGAACTTATTTTGTATTTTTACAGAAAAATGACGTGATTACAAAAAATGAGCCTTTTTTTTAGGTTTTCGGAGTAAAAAAACATAAGGTATGGATGCTTTTTGGATATTATTGGCGGGTAGTTTGGTAGCGATTACGAATGCATTATTGGGTTGTTGGTTGGTCTTACGCAGGTCTGTTTTGGTAGGCGATGCTATAGCGCATGCCGTTTTGCCTGGTATTGTCATAGCCTATTGGGTTACGCAAAGCAGGGCGAGCGGTTATATGCTTATTGGGGCAGCTATAGTGGGGGTGTTTATCACGTGGTTGATAGAAACCTTACAAACTAAAGCAACCATGCAACAAGATGCTTCTATAGGGTTATCGTTTACTTTTTTATTTGCGGTGGGCGTAATATTAGTAGCTTGGGTAGGCGATAAGGTGGATTTAGACCAAGATTGTGTGTTATATGGTGATTTGGCATTTATTCCGCTTGATACGCGGGCTATTTGGCAATTAGTAGGGTTGTTGATAGGGGTAAGCACGTTTTTATATGTAGGGCATCGCGGGCTTTGGCTGACCACGTTTGATGCAAATTACAGCATGGCGGTAGGCGTTTCTACTACTTTTTGGCATTATGGGCTGATGATGGCTGTTTCGTGCAGTACTGTTTTTTCTTTTGAGGCAGTTGGGGCGGTTTTGGTGGTAGCTTTTTTGGTTGTGCCGCCTGCTACTGCGTACCTATTGACTGAAAATTTGCAAACGATGTTAGGGCTATCGGTTCTGATAGGGTTATTGGGTGTATTTATAGGCTATGCAGTAGCCGTGTTTCTGAATACTTCTATAGCAGGAACGATGGCAACTGTGGTAGGCATAGAATTTATGGCTGTGTTTATTTGGACAAGTTTTTTTGTAAACGCCTTGCCTGCCAAAATACAAACAGATTGTAAATCGTGAAAAAATATAAGGAATAAGTTTGCATCTCTACGATATTTTCCTCGCACCCACAAAAAATCTCAACCACAACCAGCCTAAAATGGCAGAAGTTGTAGAAGCTACTATAATAGAAACTTTTGCCAAATCTTCTATATAAGGTTGTTTAGTAAAGGCTAAAAGTGTAACAAATATAGACATCGTAAAGCCGATACCTGCCAATAAACCCGCACCAAAAATGTGCTTCCAGCCAATAGACGCAGGCAAGGTACAAATGCCGAGTTTTACAAATATAAAGGTGGTGAGAAAGATGCCAATGGGTTTACCAAGCACTAAACCCGACATAATACCCAAACTGACGCTATCTGTAAATATTTGCGTAGCAAAACTTAATTGTAGCACTATAGCCATATTGCACAAGGCGAACAGGGGCATGATAAGGTAGTTTACCCAGTCGCGTATTTGGTCATCAATGCGTTGCGAAACAGAGGCATTTTCTTTAAAAAAGCTCTCTACAGTTTCCAAAACTAAGGTAGCTTCTGACCCATGTGCATGAGCAGGGCGTGGTTCATGTTTTATCTTATCTAAGGTGTCCTCTAATCGTTGTATTATTTCGGGTCCAGTAAGTTTATTTTTAATGGGAATGGCTAATGCCAATAATACGCCTGCAATTGTAGCATGAACACCCGAAAGTAACATGAAATACCACATAGGCAAGGATAGAAAAATATAAAACCACATTTTCTTAAATCCCTCACGCCCTGCTATCCAAATTACCAGCGCAATCGTACACGCATATAACAAATAAAATACTTGAATGCCTTGATTGTAAAAAATTGCTATTACCACAATAGCCCCCAAATCATCTGCTATAGCTAAGGTCATCAGAAAAATCTTAAGGCTATGTGGTACATATTTCTCGCCTACCAACGACAAAACTGCTAACGAAAAGGCTATGTCGGTTGCTGTTGGTATGCCGCCACCATTACTATAGGCTGTTCCTGTATTAAAAAACATATAAAACAAGAACGGAAACAACATTCCGCCTACAGCAGCTATGATAGGTAAACTCGCTTTTTGCAGGGAGGCAAGTTCCCCCTCGATAACCTCACGCTTTATCTCCAAAGCTACAGTTACAAAGAATATCGTCATTAAACCGTCACTTATAAAATGCGCTAATGTAAAATGATGAGGGTGATTAGGAAATAAGTACCCGCCTCCTATGTGTAAATTTACAGGGGTTTCCCATAATTCGATGAACCATTTTTGTCCTGTATTTGCCAATACGAGCGAAAGTATGGTGCAACCTATCAATATCAATCCACCTGCAAGGCTGGATTTGATAAATTCATCTATGGGTCGCACTATAGGCGTTATGAACCGAGCAAGCAGAATATTTCTTTTGGGATGGTTAGCCATTTTTTCGTAGTATTTCTATGTCTGTGATAGATAGTTGGGTAAGCTCTGCTATAAATTGATTATCAAGTCCTTTAGCTATAGCATTTTTGGCTATTTCTATTTTTTCGTCATATTTACCTTTCTCCATACCTTTCTCCATACCTTTTTCCATGCCTTTACGTTCAGCCGTTTCAGTTACGTCTTTTTCTATCCATCGGCTTTCTTGAAATTTGCTGTATGCCTTACGGTCTTCGTCTGAAAGTAAAGACACGCCAAGTTTTTCGCCTGCTTCTTTTAGCCCTTTAGCGGTGCAGTTAGCAGGTACTTCGCTATTTTTCAAGAAATATATCCACTCATCAAGTGTATCTTTGGCTATATCATCAAAATTATTTACTTTGATGATGTAGTATTTAGGAAATATATCTGCAACTTCTTTGATACCAAATTTATTTTTTTGCCATGCATTAGGTTTTAGCTTATCGCGCAAATGCTTGCCTACGAAAGTGCCTTCGTATTCATAAATATAGTCCGTACCTTGTCCCAAACGAAAGTACAAAATGCTAATAGAGATGACTTTTTTGATAGAGCCATATCCTACACCTTCTTGTATATACTCTGTAATGAGTTTAGAAGCTCCATATAAAATATGATGGAAATAGTCAGTTTCTGCATCATTTTGGACTTCTACCAACATCAATTCGCCTGACGCAGTGCTGACCAGCAAATCTACTCGATTGAACTTATCATATTGATGTTGCTTATTGCCTTCACTTTCTAATATTTGTTCTATTTTTACATCAAAGCCTAACAATTCAGATAAAAAACCTTCTAAAACGTCAAAATTTGCTTTGTTTCGCAGTAACTTTTTTAATGCCCAATCGAAACTTACTAAGGTTGCCATAAAAATAATGCTGTTTTTATTATAGTATAATATTACTCAAAATAGACTTCTTGCAAAAGTATAAAAGCACTTGAAAAATGCCTATCTCTTTGTTTAGTGAATACACCAAACAGGCGAAAGACTTTCGCAAGAAGTCTAATATACAAATCTTTCCGCAAAGATATGTAAAAAGCTATTCTTTTAATAATTGATTGACAAAATCTCTAAAATCCTCCTTAAACTTTTCGTAATAATTGCCTGTGCCTGCTCCCGTAAAACCTGTATGAATACGGCGGACTTTCCCTTGTTTGTCGATAAATATAGTGGTGGGAAATGCCAACACAGCGTTTAGGGCAGGCAAGGTCTTGCCTGCTTCTGTTTTATCATTGATGCCTGCTACTAATAGCTCATAGTCAATATTATAGCGTTTTTTTAGTTTTTCTAAGCGCACTTTTGCCTGCTCAAAGTCAGGGGTTCTTTCGTAGGCAAGCCCAATAACTTCGAGTCCGTACTTATTATTTTTTTGATAATAGGGAGCAAGAAAGCTTGTTTCATCCATACAATTTGGACACCAAGAACCTAAAAGTTGTATAATAACTACTTTCCCTTTGTAGCGGTCATCTTCTAAAGCAACCATCTTTTTTTCAAGATTGGGGAAGCTAAACGTTAAGCGGTCATAACCATCTTTTAAATAGGTAAGAGCGTTGGCATCAGGCAAATGTGCTTTTTCGTTGCGTGAGGCTGTGAAGGTTTCGTAACCGCCCTTGCCTGCCCAAAACTGCCCTTTGCATACATTTTCGTTTTCAGCAGTAGCTTGAAATAGAAACGCATGGTTGCCATCAAAAGTGGACAGTCTAAACGTCTTGCCTGCCACTACGCCCTCCAAATAGCGGTAATCACCTGTGGTAGTAAGAAATGTACCTGTTAATTTATCTTTCTTTTGCTTAAAGACCCCCACCGCGTTATAGCTCATTCCCCCGCTGTCTTTGAATACAACGTCCCACTTGCCTGCAAACTGGGTAGGCGAGTCTGTGTTTTTATCCATTATAAACCTTTCTTTTTCTCCAAGTGTAGCTATAAAAGGAATAAAATATGGTTTTTTCGCATCTAATTTTATCCAATACCCTTTCCACGTGTTGCCATTTTCTACTTTTCCACGCAATATAGCATCAAAAACGTGTAGCGTAACGGTTATGCTGTCGCCTACCTGTAAAAACTCATCAAGCAACAAGCGTTCTTCGCCATTGCGTATGTAGGCAAGTTGTTTGCCTTTTTCCAGTTTTGTTTCAAGCAGAAATGGTAATTCTTGGTTTTGCAGGGTTAAGGCTACGCGCCATGTGCCTTCAGGCAAGAATTGTTGAGCGGTAATCTTAGTTGTAAAAAAAGTTAAAACGATAAAAATAAATATAAAGCGCATAAGGGTATGTTGGTATTTTTAAGTGTTTAATAATCAATTATTTAAATTTAAAAGCGTTTTTATTTCGTTATCTCAACCGTAAACAGTATTTTTTGTAATAAACTGATTATTGATTGCTTATAATTAAACAAAATTTCCCATCATAATCTAAGTAGAAATCGCGCTTGAGCGCATCATCTACATAAATCAATGTCCTGATGTGTGTCCAAGATAATTGTCTTCGTACTGCGTCGACAATCTGCTCGTTTTCAAAAATATCATAAAACTTATTGCAAGCCCACAGCATTATTTTGGGATAAGTTTTTCAGGCAACTAAATAATCGTTTTTTGCCCATATTCTGCTCGCTGAGATTGCAAAATACATTCATTCACAGCCTTGCCTACCTGCCAATTTCGCATAAACATGGCTGCATTTACGTTGATAGCTACTGCTTGTTGGCTTTCCTCTATAATTTGCTAATACCCTGAAAAAGTTGCTTTTCTATGATTTGCATTTTTATTTGAGTTAATTTTTGATGTGTATAAGAAATGGTTTTTAGCCATGCTCAAAATATTTATAATGCATGAGCAACTTGCCTACGTAGGCAAGTTGCTTATACATGATTACTTAAACCGTTAGGTTGTTTTCGCGGAGTGCGTCATTCAGAGATGTTTTGAGGTCTGTACTTTCTTTGCGCTTGCCTATTATAAGGGCGCATGGTACATTATAAGTACCAGCAGGAAATTCCTTAGGATAAGTACCAGGTATCACCACCGAACGTTCAGGCACATATCCTTTGTATTCTACGGCTGTCGAACCTGAAACATCTATAATTTTGGAACTGGCAGTAAGGACAACATTTGCACCCAGCACTGCCTCCTTGCCTACCCTAATACCCTCGACCAAGATACAACGCGAGCCAATAAATGCCCCGTCTTCCACTATCACAGGGGCGGCTTGCACAGGCTCGAGTACGCCCCCAATCCCTACGCCTCCGCTCAAATGAACGTGTTTGCCTATCTGAGCGCAACTGCCTACTGTAGCCCAAGTATCAACCATAGTACCGCTATCGATATACGCACCAATATTTACATACGAAGGCATCAAAATCACCCCACTGGCTATATAAGCCCCGTAACGCGCCACAGCAGGCGGTACAACACGAACGCCTTTCGCGGCATAATCACGCTTGATGGCTATTTTATCATGGTATTCATACATACCAACTTCTATAGTTTGCATTTGTTGAATAGGGAAGTACAGAATAACCGCTTTTTTTATCCATTCGTGTACTTGCCAACCATCTATAGTAGGAGTGGCAATGCGCAACGCGCCTTTGTCTAATAACGCTATGACTTCACGAATAGCGGCTGTAGTTTCAGCATCTGCGAGGAGCGAACGGTCGTTCCATGCGTTTTCTATTAGGTTTTGTATTATTTGCATAAAAAATAAGGGGGTAAAAAAAATAGTTTAACGTTATTTGCGAATTAAATAAAAGTTTTTATGTAATTTTGCGCAAACATAGCACAATAAACCCAAAACTCCATCTTTTTTGGTTCATGCAGGTAAGTTTTGCAAAGTTTTTGCCTAAGTAATTGGTAGTATCATGCTAAAATGCTCTGAGAATGTTGAATGTTTATGAATACTTTAAGAAAATGCAGGACGACAAGGTCATCTTGTATTTCAAAGGTGAAATCACGAATAACCTCCTGACTTCTATCTTGCAACTTCTCGATGACCGCCTTGAGCGGAAAAATGAGGATTTGAAAGTGCGTAAGAAGGTTTTTAGTGTCTTGTTGGAATGTTTACAAAATATTTATAACTACCAACAGTACCAGCCCATTCCTGAGGAGGAGGCATACTACCATGCTGCCACCCTTATGATTAGACGCACAGGCGATGCGTACTATATCATTACAGGCAACTATATGTTCCGAGAGCGTGTCCCTAAGTTAGAAGCCAAGATCCACAAAGTTAACGCCATGACTCCTGAAGAACTCAAAGAGTTTTATAAGGAAATTATTAGCCTGCAACAGCACACCGAAACAGGTGGAGCAGGTTTGGGTTTGATTGACATGGCGCGAAAGTCAGGGGAGAAAGTGGCTTATCACTTCGATAACATAACGGAAAAATATTGCTTCTATAGTCTGCAGGTAAAAGTACCCGCCAAACCACATTAAACTATTTTATTTATATGGAAATTTTAAGAATCGATAAAACCGACAGAACTCCTGCCATCTACTTCAATCCTGATGAAGGCTCTCTTGAAATGTCAGGTCGCTCTATTCCCGAAAACGCTATTAGCTTTTATAAGCCGCTTTTTGATTGGCTTGACCAATATGTGCAACAGCCACAAGCCGAAAGTAACGTAGTATTCAATCTCGAGTATTTTAATACCAGCTCGTCAAAATGTATTTTAGACATCCTGCGTAAGTTAGAGCGCATTGCAGAAAATAAGGCGAAAATTGCCGTAAAGTGGTTTTTTGATGATGGTGATGAGGACATGGAAGAGTCAGGCAATGACTTTAAGTCCCTCATTAATCTTGACATAGAGCTTGTATCCAAATAAGTTTCCTACTTAATTTGCCTATTTAAAATCAATAAAATTTAATACTTATTAACAGGCTGTAAAGTAGATTCTGTGCTGCTATACAGCCTCTTAAATGGTAAAATATGTAGAGGGTTAAATTACATGGCAAAACAAAAGCAAAATGTTTTTGATAAGGAAACCGCTATCCTCCAACACGCGCAAAATGTATTGGAGGGTAATCAGATACCTTTGCCTACACTACAAACAAAATATGCTGAATTAGTTGAACACTATGAGATGCTTTTAGAAGATACTAAAGTGCTCACCAATATCAGCGATAGGTTGCAAAACCGCCTCAACATGGCGCATGACAACCTGAATGATGCCAATGACGAATTAAAAGCAAGTCATGAGCAAATAGAAAAGCAAAATACGCTCTTGGTTGAAACCAACGATATTTTACAACAAACAGTTGATGAACTTACCAAAGCGCGTATTAGTCGCCGAGCTGCGACACTCGTTATTTTTATTGCTATTATACTTTTCTTCTTGTCTGAAGTAATTATTGAGCCTGTGATAGACTCTTTTTTCAAAAAACAATTGCTTGGCGCACTTATTTTGAAAGGTTCTATAGCTCTACTACTTCGTCCTCTGGACACATTGATGGAGGGGTACTTATTGCGCAATGCACTCAAAAAACTTAAAGTGGAAAAGTAAGCGTAAACGTACTCCCTTCCCCCCAAACGCTTTCCAGTTTTATTGTCCCTCTTAGCTTTTCGGTTAAAATCTTAATGATAGAGAGTCCTAACCCTGTCGATTCTTCGCCCGCTGTAGATTTGGCAGACATTTTTTGGAACTTTTTAAAAACTTTTTTGATATCTTCATTTGTAAAACCTTGTCCTTCGTCTTGAATTTCTATTACTATTTGTTCATTTTCAATGAAAATGCCTATATAAATAGTCTTATGCGAGTGCGAAAATTTAATAGCATTGGATAGGATATTTTGTAAAATGCGTGATAGTGTAAACTCATCACTCATGAGGAGGCAGGTTTTAAGCGGGCAGGCAAGTTGTATTTGAATATGTTTCTCTGTTGCCATTTGAGTAAAACCATCTATAACCTCTTGCATACACAAATAAACATCTACTTCTTGCAAATCCAATGGGTTATCGCGGTCTTCATAACGATTTACAATAAGCAAATCACCAATGAGTTGATTGCTTTTTTCTACCATTTTATAAATTAAAGCTATATGTTCCTGTTCATCAAAACCTGTTACTTCTGACTGAATTAATTGAGTTAAGCCATGAATATTATTCAATGGCGAACGCAAGTCATGCGCAACTATGCCTAAAATAGAGTCTTTCTCTTCATTTAGCTCGCTCAATTTTACATTTGCCTCCGCGAGTTCTAAATTTTTAATGCTTAATTCATGTGTTTTTTTCTTTACCTTCTCCTCAAGATGTATATTAGCCTCTTGTAATTCTGCATTTTTTTGTTTTATTTCTTGGGCTTTATCATATATATTGATTGTTTTTTGGATATCGCCTATCAAATCTACCATTTCCCAAGGCTTGAATATAAAGGACTGCAATTGCCCATAGCGAATACAATTTCGTACCGCTTCCAAGTCAGCCTGTCCACTTAACATAATGCCATACGTTTCAGGAGATATCTCTATGGCTTTCTCCAACAACTGATCGCCACGCATATTGGGCATGAGATAGTCTGTAATAATAATTGGAATATTATAACCTCGTGATAAGTAATCTTGTAACACTTCTAAAGCTTCCTGCCCATTATCTGCAATTTCGATATGGAAGGAGGCATCTAAAAACATACGCAATTCTCTACGCAATGCTCCTAAAACAAGTTCATCATCATCTACACAAATGATTACGCGGGTTAAACTTCTAGAATCCTCCATTTAATTACATTTTTTTATTTACTATGTTTTTTATTTCTTCTACATTAGACTTCTTGCGAAAGTGTTTTTTAGAAGCCTCACACCCTGCTCTCTCTCCGTTTTGAGAGAGGGAAAAGGTACTTTCGCAGGAAGTCTATTATAAAATCTTAAATTATCAATTTTCGCTTTATTTATTATGCATATAAAAAATCTCATAATCAGGGTTAAAACGAATAACGGCAGGCAAGTTTGGGCGATATTGCATTTTTTTATCTTTCCCTTTAGCTCTCGTTCCATAGTTAAGCATAAGTTTCACTTTGTATGAGCCTTCATCATCTTGTTCGTATTGAAAGCTATCCCAATCTATCTCATGGATTTCTTGTTCAAAATTCGCCCACGCAACTTTGTAAGAACTGCGAATATCAGGCGTTGGTTGCACACTTTTATAGTCAAAATAATCAACTCGGCGCGCAAAAAAAGGCTGTATAGAGTCAAAATTGCGACTTTCTATGGCTTTATAAAATAAGCGTACTTTCTCTTTCAGTTTACTTTCTACACTTACAAATATAGGCACATGATAGATAGCGTAAGGGCGCAAAAAAGCTATATTCATGGGGTTAAAGGCTACAAATGCGCCTAAGCCCAATACCAAAAACACCCATAGCAAGATACCTACCCAACCTCGCCTACGGTGTGGACGCGTAAGCGGTACATAGTGGTCTTCATCTTCTCGTTCAACGGCTTGCCCTGTAATAGTTTTCAATAATGGATTTGGCATAGTCTGCGCTAAATTATTTAGCCCTTGCCCTTGCAATGCCCGTTTGAACTCGGCGCAAGACTGGAAACGGTCGGCTAAATTTTTGGCAGTTGCCTTATCTATAATTTTTTGCATTCTATCCGAAACCGTAGGATAGAATGTCTTGGCACGAGGCAAAGGTGTATTTACAATTTGGTGATAAACTTCATATTCGGTAGCTGTTTCTTCATTGTAAGGGCAACGCCCTGTAAGCATTTGAAAAAGTGTTATACCCAATGAATAAATATCGCTGCGTCTATCTACATCAAGCCCTTTCACTTGTTCGGGACTCATATAAAGCACTGTCCCCATGCGTGTGCCTGCTTGTGTCAAACTTTTGCTACTGCCTGCCAATAGTTTAGCTATGCCAAAATCTAATATTTTCACTTCGCCTTTGGGCGTAATAACAAGGTTTGAAGGTTTTATATCTCGGTGAACTACCCCCTGATTGTGGGCATATTCAAAACCGTCAAGGATTTGCAGAAAAAAGTCAATAACTTTATCTTCAGGAATAGGACCAGAAACAGTTTGTATGTAGGCATCTAATGGCTTTCCTTGTACGTATTCCATGATAAGAAAAAGCCCATTAGTAGCTTCTAAATAGTCATACAACGACACAATACTATTGTGTTGAAGATGCGCCATCGTGGCGGCTTCATTCTTGAAACGTTCTCTGATAAGTGGATTGCTTACCAAATTGGCGTGCAGTGCTTTGATAGCGACTTGCCTGCCAAGTTGGGTGTGTTGTGCAACATAGACATTGCCCATGCCGCCTTCGCCAAGTGCCGATATTATTCTATAGTTTAAGACCTGTTCGCCAATCATTCTAATAAGTTTTGGGCGCGTTTTATTTTTGAGTAGTGGATTACCGCTCACCCAAAAAGGAAACGTGCAAGTTTTGGCAAAGTTAAGGCTTTTTAGTATTTTTAGCTACATATTTTATACCTAATTAAAAAAATAGCGCGTTTTATTTTTGAGTAGTAGATGCCAACCATAAAGGATAAAACAGCTAATTTGCTACTCAAAAATAAAATGCGCAAAAAATAAAGGGAGAACCTATAGGCTCTCCTCTTATTGATGGATCTAAAAACCACTTAAAAACATATTTGTAAAAACCCTAATGGGTTTGTGATGGCTGTTTTTGACGTATCAAAGCTTTTTACATTTTGATACCACAAAGATAGGCATAGAAAGCATCGCTTGTTGTTATCTAAATGTAAAGTTTGTTAATGAAAAGTTAATGTTTTGTGTTTTTTAGAAAGTTGTGGGTGAATTTTGCTTGCTACCCCACGATTAAAATCGTGGGGAGCGTATTTCCGCATAAATTTTACAAGAAACAGAAAAATCAAAACAAAAAAGCACGTAACATATTTGATGCATTTAATCTGATTTTCCACCTTTTCAGACTTGGTTTTGGTAGGCAAGTTCCAAAAAACTGTCATAGAACCATAAACTATAGGTTATTCTACACCAATCATTGTAAATGCCCCCCAAAAGATGGGTTTTTTGTAGGTGTGTTTAAGTTCGCGTTGGGCTTCATTAAATGCTTGGCGTTTGTTGCCTGTGGCAAGCCACTTTGTATAAAAGCGAGTCATAAGTTTAGCGGTGGCTTCATCGCTCACTTTAAAAAGGCTCATTACTAAGGCTTGCGCTCCTGCTACCAAAAAAGCGCGTTGCAAGCCATACACGCCTTCTCCTTCGGCTACTTCGCCCAAGCCCGTTTCACAAGCAGACAAAACTACTAATTCCGTGCCTTCTAACGACATACTCATGGCTTCATACGCGGTTAAAATGCCATCTTCTATATCATAATTGCTGGTGCTTTTTGCCAATACATCGCCTGCATTTGTAGCTAAAATGCCAGACTTGCGCAAGGGGTCTTGTTGCGCAGCCAGTATGGTGGAGAGTTCGTCACTGTCTAAGGCCTCTGCTGCATCAAAGAATCCATGCGTAGCTATGTGTAGCACTTTGGGTGCGTCAGCGTTCTTTAGGGTTGATTCTAAGGCTTCTGTTTTGGTATAAGAAAATACTTCAAACCCTTTATTTGTGAGTAGTGGTGTTATTTCTTTAATTTCTAATTCAGTACCAGGCAAGGCGCTCACGTAGGTATGTTTTGCTCCATCAGGATCTTTTTCATGCATTAAATTGGCTTGATTTGTTGAGGCATAAAATTCAGGGTCGCCAAACATGATAGCCGTTTTTTTGGCAACTGTAGCAGGTTTATTACGATTTTTTTTCTTGCCTGCCTTTTCCGCTGCTTTAGCTTTGGCAAGCGATATAAGGTCTTTGGTATTACTTACAAGGCGAACATTGGTTTTGTCGATAACATACATTTCCTCCTCTGTTTGCTCATTGGTTTCTATAAAAAAAGATTCTGGATTTAATTGATTATACACACCATCAGGCGAGAGATAAACAACAGTTGCATTATTTAATTCAGCCTCAAGCGGTTGCCAATAGCGTTTATAGCTTTCGCGGTCTGTGGATTGATGCTTAACGCGGTTGCGGTAATTTTTGAGATATTTGCCTTCGAGGTCATTGCCTTCTTCAAGCAAGATAAGTTTGGGGTTTTTGCGGGTTTTGGGCGTAATCACTAAAAGCGCGTAAGCAATTTTAGTACTAAAACCATCTTCATATTGTCTATATCGAATAACTTCTACGGCTGCCTCGTTCTCTTTCAACGTTTCGCGCACTTGCTCCCAAGTATAGGCTTCGCTTTCAAATGAAGAAGCAAAAGCATCAGATTCTTCGCTCAATTCCTTTTCAAGTTTATTTATTTCCTCAAGGATTACTTCGGGTTTGATACTATTTTCAGTAATTTGCTCTTCATTAAGCGATAGAAGCGCGGTAAGTTCTTCTTTTTTGTGCATCCAAAGTTTAAACTTCTCTTTCAAAATTTCATCTTTTCCACTCAAAATGCTTTGTCGTACTTTGATAGACGAACTCAATAAGATGGCTTTGGTTGCCAATCGGAAGTTGTAAGCCTTTGCCAATAGTTCTGGTCTTGTATCTTTTTGTTTGACAGCGAGTGTGTTATAAAATTCAAAGTCGGTACGGATTTTTGCCCAATACCTTGCTTTTTCCCTTTCACTAAGGGCTGGGAAGTAAATGCGTATGAAGCGTAAATATGCCTCTGTGGTTTGGTCTAACAGTTCATTGGCGCGTTTCATATCGCCTTTCACAAAAAACATACGCCCCAACTTACTTTGATTTTTCACATAATCGGGGTGTTGTATGCTGAGGACTTTACGATAAATAGCTTCTGCTTTAGTATAATTTTCTTTTGCCTCATCAAATTTTTTGAGTTTTGCATAAATATCTCCCAACAAAGAATAGACAGAGGCTGAGTTAATATTACGTCTTTCGAGCTTATCGAGCCAGATTTGGTTAGCGGTTTTCAATACTACTAACGCTTTTTCATAGTTTTTCTGTTCGGTCAGCATTTCGCCTTCAGCCTTCAGTACTTCTGCGTAAAGCGGGTGTTTATCATCAAAATTTGAACGCATAATACGTTTTGCCTTTTCCAATAACGCAAACGCTTCGTCGAAATTCTTGTGGCTTTGTTGAAACCGTATGACTGCCATTTCCATATAGCTATGCCCAAGTTCGACATGATTCAAGCCTAATTGCTTCTCTTGAATGTCTATAATTTTGTCTAAAAAATCTTTAGCGCGGTCAAGGTCGCCAATTTCTTTGTTAAAGCGTGAGAGTAAGTGATAACTTTCGGCAGTGCGAAGATTCGTTTCTCCATAAACTGTTTGTGCGATACCTTTTGCTCTGCTCGCTAATTTCTCTGCATTGGTATAATCACCTTTAATAAGATATAAATTTGATAATTGGTTTAATGGATTTACTAAGTTATGATTTTCTTTGCCATAACGTTTTTCTTTTTCAGTAATAATTTGCATCAGAATCTCTTCAGTTTCGGCATACTTGCCTATGCGCACATATAAAAATGCCATTTCCTCTACCGATTTGGCTTTTTGTGTAACATCTTTCACATCAAGTTTGTCATATATTTTTTGTGAACTACTGAGTAAGTCTTCGGCTTCCTCGTATAAGCCCATGATGCCATATATTTTTGCCATGCTTGCAAGCGTTTCCGCATATTCGATAGATTTTTTGCTTGCCTCTTTGCGAATAATTTTGAGCGCGACTTGCGTGTTTTCGTCAGCTTTTCTATAATTGCCAGCCTTTACCTGAAGTTGTGCAAGGCGAACTAATTGCCTGCCGTAGGTAATATCTTTTTCACCATACTTTTTGCGTTGAACTTCTACGGCTTTTTCCGCGAGTGGTAGCCCGTTTTTATAATCATCTATAATGTCATAATAATTTACGACTGCGTTATTCAAAGATAGATAATCACGGTGTCCCTCGCTTCTTTTTTCTAACAGTAATTCGTAAGGTTTTTTTGCCATAATTTGCCTACCTTTTTCAAAATTATCGCTATAGGTAAGATACGAATTGGCTAATTTAGTAAGGTAAAAATTCTTATAAGGCGTGTCGTCCCCATAAATTTTGGGTGCAAGGTCAATGATAGTCGTAAG
>JAYTNK010000095.1:0-2692 GCA_043748375.1 Cytophagales bacterium | reverse complement strand
TTTTTTTACATAGAATAGGGGTTGCAACCCCTATTCTATGTAAAAAAACACTTTTGGAAACCTACCAAAAAATTCTTGCAATAACTTTCTAAGAACCATAAGTTTTTAATTAATTATAAGTACATTCACTTTTCTTAATCGCTCCTTCGTAAAATGCCTATTCTCGGAATAATTCCTGCCCGTTATGCTTCACAACGCTTGCCTGCCAAACCTTTGGCAGATATCGGAGGCAAGTCGATGATTCGGCGTGTATATGAACAGTCAAAACTTTGCGCTGACCTTGCTAAAGTCGTGGTGGCAACTGATGATGTGCGTATTTATGACCATGTGCTTGGTTTTGGAGGCGAGGCAGTTATGACCTTGCCTACCCACCCAAGTGGTACAGATAGATGCGCAGAAGTAGCAGAGATGTTTGCAGGCGAGTTTGATATTGTCTTCAATATTCAAGGCGATGAGCCATTTTTAAACCCTATACAATTGACCGAATTGGCGGAAATGTTCGCCTACCCTGATACGCAAATTGTTACATTGGGCAAACGCATCGAAACGCTTGAGGAGTTGTTTGATGAGAAAGAAGCCAAAATAGCTATTGATGATACGCAACGTGCCATTTACTTCAGTCGCAGTCCTATTCCTTATCTCAAGGGTATTCCACAATCGGAATGGCTATCACAACAAAACTTTTATAAACATATAGGCTTGTATGGCTTTCGAGTTGATGTATTGCGCGAAATTCCGCACTTGCCTGTTTCTATCTTAGAAAAAGCAGAAGGACTGGAGCAATTGCGCTGGCTTGGTAAATATGTAGTGCGTGTGGGCTTTACTACATTTGAAACATTTGCTATTGACACGCCTGCCGATTTGGAAGAGGCAAAGCGGTATTTATAATATACCCCAAACAAAAGGTACAATATTTGCAACATCAGAAACGCACACTTGTTTTATGCACTTCTTTGTAAGACTATTTTTTAACATTATTATTTGGGCTACACAAAGTTGTAGCCCAAGATATGCGTTATGTAGATAGTCTATTGCGCACCTTGCCTACCATAGCCGATACCAGCAAGATACGTGTTTACCGTGAACTTGCCAGCGAATATGCTATAAACGACTTTGCAAAAGCTATTCAATATGCTGAAAAAGCATTACAATACGCTGAAAAAGAACGACATAACGAAAATATAGGCAGTATATTGGATATGATAGGCTCTATATATGCACGGCAGGGAGGCTATACAAAAGGGTTGGAATATAAATTAAAAGCACTCGATGTATATAAAAAGATAGGCTACAAAAAAGGCTTGGCACAGTTAAATAACAACGTAGGAGTATTGCATTTTCGAAATCAAAGCTATCAACAAGCCCTTTATCACTACCAAGCCGCCCTCACTGTTGCAGAAGAGCTTGCTGATGAAGCAAGCAAATCAACTTATTTGCTAAACATAGGCGAAGTTTATCAAAAAATGGGTCTTTGGGATAAAACTATAGAATACGAACTTGCCTCCTTAGAAATAAGCGAAAAATTAGGGATTGGCGACAATCGTGCGTATGCGTATGGTATTATTGGGCAGGTGTACAAGGCGAAAGGAAAGTTTTCGCAAGCTATAGAATTTCAAAGCAAAGCGCTTACTATTTTTCATAGGTTACAAGACCAAGTGGCTGAAGCTGAATATCTTATCCGTCTTGCTGAAACCTATCAGGCGCAACGCAATATTCCTAACGCATTGAAATTTGCAGAAAATGGACTAAAATTAGCTACACAAGTACGGGTTACTGAATGGGTAAAAGAAGCTTATATGGTACTTTCGGATATTTATGCTGCGCAAGGTGATACAATTATTGCCTATCGTTACCACAAGAAATATGCTGCACTGAAAGACTCCATGCTTAATGAATCCATGATAAAGCAAATGGCGCAACTGCAAAGTCTTTATAAGACTACCGAGCAACAAACACGTATTGAGCTAATGACAAAAGACAAAATCATTCAAGAAGAAGCCTATCAAATCCAAGCACTTATTCTCAATATATTCATTGGTGGGTTTATACTTATCGCGCTCTTAATGTGGTTATTGTATAAGAGCAACAGTCGCAAAAAACAAAGCAATCTATTGCTGCAAGCGCAAAAAGAAAAAATAGAAAAAATAAATGAGGATATTAGTGCCAGTATAGCCTACGCAAAGCGTATTCAAGATGCTATGCTTCCTACTGACACACAATTGCACCAATGCTTGCCTGGTCATTTTATTTTATTCCAACCTCGCGATGTAGTTTCAGGAGATTTTTATTGGTTTCAAGAAAAAAATAATTTACTATTTCTAGCAGCTATCGACTGCACAGGGCATGGCGTGCCTGGAGCATTCATGAGCATGATGGGTGATGCTTTATTGAACCAAATCGTATTGGACAAAAACCTGATACACCCCGACCTTATCTTGAATGAAATGCACCGAGAAATCCGAAAGACATTGCGCCAAGATGAGAACGAGAACAAAGACGGCATGGATTTAGCTATTGTAACCATCAACTTGCCTAATAAGATACTCGAATTTGCAGGCGCGCATTGCCCGCTTGTGCTTATCCAAAACAATCAATTGCAGTACATAAAAGGCGATAGGGTTTCAGTAGGCGGTTTTCAGCCCGAAAAAGAACGTGTTTTTACGCGCCACACATATAATATCGCAGAGCCAAC
>JAYTNK010000094.1:0-4223 GCA_043748375.1 Cytophagales bacterium | reverse complement strand
CAAAACAATTCGCTAAAAGTTTTTCGACATAGGCAAAATGTTTGTGTTTTTTTGATTAAAATTGCGAAAACACTGGTATATGCATATTCCTATTATTCTTACTTTTTTCGCTAATCCGCACAATGATTTGAACCTGACTGAGGAACAAAAAGGTATCCAAGGCGCACTCCGCGACCTTGACGGGGCAAATAAAATTGACTATAAATTGTGCCAAAATACGGATATAAAAGACTATTTTGATTATTTGCGCATTTGGGGAAACCGCGTAGTGATTTGTCATTATGCAGGACACGCTGATAGCGAAGGGCTATCGCTCCAAAATGCCCATACCAATTTTGGCAGTTTAGCAAAAGAAATGGTAGATAGAAACAAAGATAGTTTGATATTGGTGTTTCTTAACGGCTGTTCTACCAAAAAACACGTGGAAACCTTGTTTGAGTTGGGCGTTCCTGCGGTTATTGCTTCTTCGGTGAGCATTGACGATACGTTGGCAAAGCAATTTGCTATCCAATTTTATGAGAATTTGGCGAAGGGTGATGACATAGAAACCGCCTACATGAGTGCTTCTAACTTTGCTGAAGGATTGCGCAATGAAAAACGTTTCCAAAACTTAGGCAAAATAAAACGTTGGGCAGAGGCAACAGGCGCAGAGAATGAAAGTGATGAGTTTCCTTGGGGCTTGTATGTAAAAGAGGAGAATTATTTGGTAGGCAAGAACTTGCAAAGTATAGGAGAGAAATTGACTAACTATTTGCCCAACCAACATTTGGTCAAAGTGCTCATTCGCGCTTTGGCAAATTACAAAGAAGGGGTGAAGAAGTTTTTAGACAAAGCCAATGCTTCTGACGCGGATTGGGAAAATAAAACCAACCTTACCAGCACCGCTACCAAATTGATTGCCTATAGTTTTGTGGGGCATATTGGTATTATCTTGCAAAACTTGGAAACTATAGTACAAGAAAAAACACACGAAACTGAACCCGCTAAATACATCAAGGCTTGTTTTGAAACGGCTAAACGGACTGTGCAAATGCTCTGTTTCGCGCTCATCTCCAAGTTATGGGATGTTGCCAAGCAAGCACCTGTTGCCTTGCCAGAAGCTACCCAAACAGCTTTGAAAAGCTTTTTTGAAGGCATAGACCAGCCTACGCTTGCCTCTTACGGGCAACTACTCAAAGCGTTGTATCTTGGTTTTGAGCACCAAAAAATAGCTTTTCCCTTAGAGGAATTGAAAGATTGGGCAGAAAATATACAAGAAAAAAGTGTGTTTTTGGAGGCTTGCGGAGATTTGCAAGCACTTCAAAATACGGCACAAAAAGAGAAAAACGTACACGCGCTTTGCCACAAGGCAGAAGTGCATTTGGCTACGATACTGGAGAGGCTGGCGTTCTTAGCTACCTATAAAATGGTGTCTATCAAAAAAATAGAATATGACGAAGTACGCAACGTGCCTCCACATTATTTGCACGAATACACGCCTATAGGACTGGATAAAAATTTTGAGGTAAGTATGCTCGCCGAAAACGTAACTTACACGACTAAAACAGTGCAAAACGCGAGTATTTTGCTTTTTAAAACAGACTATGTGGATAGTATCAATTTATTTCCCTTTTTGATAGATATGAACGCGCTCATGCAGGTGAACGGGGTAGATATATGTGCGTATGGTTGTAGAAATATTTTAGATGAGCAAAAACTCAATTACTATTTCTTAAAAAACAACGAAGCCAAAAGCATCAATTTTGAGGATATAGGCAAGGAAGGAACGAATTTGAACGATATTTTGAAGCTCCCTGAAAATAGAATAAAAATCAAATTGGATAGGGTGTTTCTGAAAATAGAAGAAGCTCAAAACACGATCTTGCCTGCCACTGCTACGCCTAAAAATGAAGTACCCATCTCTCTAAACGACTTTCTTGACTAAACGATTATGAAACCTATATATCCTTTTAAATTTCTCAACGCCTATACCCAAGAAGACAAAAACATTTTCTTTGGGCGAGATGAGGAAATCCAACAACTGTACGACATGAGCTTTCAATCCAATTTGTTGCTCGTCTATGGAGAGTCAGGTACAGGCAAAAGTAGCCTGATACAATGTGGGCTGGCTAACCGTTTTGAGAAGCACGAAAGGTTTGAAATTCAAATAAGGCGAGGCAAAAACTTGCCTGATGCGCTATGGAATGCTTTAGAAAAAAATGCAGGCGACACTGAAGAAGATAATTCTGGGCTGGATTGGCTGGAAGATATATTGGGCGAAGGCGAAGCCGCTACTCAAACCACTACCTCTGTGGGGGATTTGTGCAAAAGGATTCATTTGCGCTATTTCCGCCCTATTTACCTGATTTTTGACCAATTCGAAGAGTTGTATATCTTGGGTAGCGCAGAGGAACAGCAAAAATTCATCACGCAGGTAAAAGAAATACTGCAATCGGGAAAGCCTATCAAAATCATTATCAGCATCAGAGAGGAGTATTTGGGTTATCTCTATGAATTTGAGAAGCAAGTGCCTCAACTGATGCAAAAGAAAATGCGGATAGAATCCATGCGTATAGGCAAGGTGCAGCAAGTGATAGCAGGCATCAACCAAATACCGCACGCTATCATCAGCATACCCAAGCACGAGCAGGAAGCCTTCGCAGAAGCGATATTCCATAAACTCAAAACAAAACAACATGCGCATACTATCCAGTTACCGTATTTGCAAGTTTTTTTGGATAAACTCTATACCAATATCACGCAAGACCATCAAAGAGAAACCGCCGCTGAACTTACTTTAGAGGGCTTGATAAAAATGGGCGATATAGGAGACGTGCTGACGGATTTTCTTAATCAACAGGTAAGGGAAATTACACAAAAACTCCAACAACCCACCGAAGAACAAATATGGGAAGTGCTTTCGCCTTTTGTAACGCTGGAAGGCACCAAAGAACCTACTACCCAACAAACTATCACAGAAAAACTCCCGCACCTCTCGCCTGCTTTCATACAAGAAACGATACAGGCTTTGGCGGAAAGGCGTATCTTGCGCCCACTTGATGAAGAAAAACTCTTTGAAATAGCGCACGATAGTTTGGCAAAACGCATTGCCGAAAAACGCTCTGATGAGCAAATCGCTATCCTCGAAGTGCAACGCTTGGTGAAAACCCAAACCCTCGCCACAGAAGATGTGCGCGAATATTTTACCGAAAAACAACTCAACTTCATAGAACCCTACCTCACGAAATTCGCGCCTACTGCCCAAGAAAACGCGTGGATAGACGCAAGCGAACAGCACGTACAAAAGCTAAAAGCTGAAGCCCAAACCAAACACGCCCAAGCATTACAAGAAGCCCAAGAACGGGCAGAAATAGAGCGTAAATTGAATAAAATATCGGCACAAAGAGCGGTATTTTCGATGATAGCGGCTGGAATAGCCGTGCTGTTAGCCATAGGAAGTTTGTATGCTTTTTCCCTAGCCGCTGCCGATAAAGCAAAAGCCGAAACCGCTACAGTATCAGCCAAAAAAGCCGAAGAAGCCGCCCAGAAATCACTCGGAGCTTTCAAACAAGAAAAAGCCAATGCCTACCTCACCAATGCCAAAAATATGCGGAACCTGAAAGAGTATGAAATAGCCCACGCCTATTTGGACTCTGCCTACAAATACCAACCAAAAAACCTTGAAATCAAAAAACTACGCGATGAACTTCCTACCAAATAACCTAAAAAAAAGGCTTGTATGGCTCTTACTGGCTATGCCTTGCGCAGTATATAGCCAAAACTGCATATTCTATAACCGCCTGATGCAAGCAGGCGAGCAAGCTTTCAAAAGCCAACAATACGAAACGGCTGTAAACAAATATACAGCTGCCATGATAGATTGCCCCGCCCAAAGTGCCACCGCCCAAAACGAAGTACAAAAGGTATTCAAGGCAGTAGAAAAGCTGGAAAAAGAAGCAAAACAAAACGCACAAGCGGCGCAAAATGCACTTAAACGCGTAGAGGAGGAAAAAACAAAGACTACAATAGCCCTGCAAAAAGCGGACTCCTCACAACGAGCTTCCCAAAAACTGATAGACGCTTTTTACTTCTATGAGGATAAGTTTGCCTTGTCTTATGGAGGAATAAAGTATGAAAAAAAATTCTATTTCATCAACAAGCAAGGCGATGCGGTAACCAAATTAGGCGAATGGAAAAAGGCAGCGCAGTTTGATGAGAGAGGGTTTGCCAAAGTAGAGGATGAG
>JAYTNK010000093.1:0-4042 GCA_043748375.1 Cytophagales bacterium | reverse complement strand
GATTTTGCAGTCGTAGCAGGTCGCTACAACGAAAAATCTAACGAAATTACAACCCAAAAGACGTTTTTTAACAACAGATACAGTTTAACTAAACAACTCCTAAGCCTTACTCCCTACATGAAAGCCCTAAAAATAGCCATCACAGGCGTAGAATCCACAGGAAAAACTACCCTTGCTTCTCAACTTTCAAACTATTTTCAAACAACTTATATACCCGAATTTGCCCGCTCTTATCTTCAAAATTTGAAGGAAAAATATACTAAAGAAAATCTTATAGAGATAGCAGAAGGGCAAATAAATAGCCAAAACCAAGCACATATAGACAAAGAACTGAAAAACATTCGCTTTTATGATACAGAGCTTACTACCATAAAAATATGGTACGAAACTTTGTATGGCGACTTGCCTGCCCACCTACAACTCGCCTACCTAATGCAAGTATTCGACTACTATCTCTTGCCATACCCCGACCTTGAGTGGGAAGCCGATGAGCTACGCGAACACCCAAACGAACAAGCAAGATACCAACTATTTGATAAGTATGAACAAGCACTAAAAGCATTAAACAGACCTTATGCCATTATCAAAGGGTATGGGCAGGCAAGATTGAATAATGCAACGGCAGTTATTACAGCTCATTTTCAATTAAATAGTGAAAATTAAATAAATTAAAGTTTTATCAATAAGCTAAACTACTCAAAAATAAAACCAACTGAAGATAACCAACTTCTTGCCTGCCCAAAAAATAATTTGATAAAAAAGTTGCCTTTAAAATGATTTTTTTAAAGAAATTCAAAAATAAAAAAAAAAGACTTACCTTTGCAAATGCGCAAACCTATTATAATCATTATTGTCTTTATATTATCTCTATACATTTTATACCGATGGTATTTTCCCAATGGACTTAATTTTGAAACTACCGAACCTGACACTGTTTACTATTTAGCAAAATTACGGGCTAATTATGCAGAAGAGATAGACGAAATATGCGCCGAACAAAAACTGCCCTCCGCTTATTTTAAAGCCCTCGCAATCTTGGAATGTTCAGCAGAAAAACCGCCCCAATCTCGCTTTGAACCCAAAGTATATGAACGGCTTCGAGAAGTTAAGGCAGGCAAGAAGCCAGCTTATGGAAACTTGAAACAAGCCCAACTCAAGGAATTGGCAGACGAACAATTACAAGATATGGCTACTTCTTGGGGAGTGTTTCAGCTTATGGGCTATCATGCATACTCCATAGGAATTGCCCCACGCGATTTGCAAGGCGCAGACGCGCTCAGGCTGTCTATTATTTGGATTGATAAAGCGTATGGAAAGTATATCCGAAAAAATGACTTTGCCAATGCTTTGCATATACACAATGCAGGAAAGCCTATTCCTGCAACAGGTAATTACGAAACATACGATTCTAATTATATCCCTCGTGGCTTAGAATTTATCAGGCTATTTCAAGAAGAAAAAATGAAAATAGAAGCCGAAAAATTACAAAAAGCTGATAGTACTCAACCAAAAAAAGCAACCCCAACACCTAAATTAAATTCAACTGGTAAAAATGAAAATAAATAGTTTGTAAGTTTACAAATAAAAAAATAATTACGCACTATATAAATCATGCTTGATGCTTAACTATCAATTTTTTGCACTACTATTTTGTGTGTTTATGCCTACTATTGCCTACACACAAGCATACAACTATGAAACAATCAACCAAACAACTAAAGATTTTTTTGTTGAAAAAAAATGGACAGAATTATTAACTGAAAGTCATGAAGCAATAAAGGCGGGTACAGATTTTTATGATTTAAGGCTAAGGCGCGGACTTGCCTACCTAAATATGAAAAAATATAGGCGTGCATTGGCTGAATTTGAAGCCACACAAAAGTTCTTTCCTGCTGATACGGTAGGCAAGTATTATCTTTGTGCTATGCATGATGCACTTGGAAACATACCGCAAGCACAACAAAAAGCGAATAGTTTGCCTGCCAAACACCGAACAGAACTTGCTTACAAAAAACAAAATCTATTAGAAATAGGTATATTTGGAAGTTACACTAATTTTAACGCTGAAAATAAAATAAATAATATTGTTCAAAAAGAAACGGGTGAATGGAACGCTTATCGCGGACTTGTAGGGGGAGGAGTTTATGTCAGTCATTTGGTAGGAAAGAAGCTTGCTATCACGCATACAGCAAGTGGTTTCGCTTTTCAAAACTTCAAAAAAATAAACTACCCTAACCAAAAAGCTATTTTTTATAATGATGGCGTACAAATAGGAGGAGGGACATCAGCCGAATTGTATCTGCCAAAACAATGGAAAATAAAGGCAAGCCTCCAATATAACCATATAGGCGCATATACGCAAACTTTTAATACTACAAAAAATATATATGAAGTTAATGAATTTTTACAAGGAGGGTTTTTAGCAGGCGGAAGCGTGAAAAAGGGATATAAAAATTTAGATTTTCTATTCGGAACATACTGGAATAACTTCTTGCAGTACTATACCTTGCAAGAAACAGCTGGACTGTCATACTATCCTTTCAGCAATGCACGTTTCGCTGTTATCGCACACATTTCGTTCTTGCAAAATCTTGCTGAAACCAATGCAGGCTATCAAAACGCACGCCTATTTTTGATTAAAACAAACGTACAAGCATACAAAAGTATATGGCTTTCAGCAAGTTACTTAAAGGGGGACACCCAAAACTTTTACGATATAGAAAACAATGCAATTTATTATACCACAGACCGTACTCGCCAACAATTTCAAGTAAGTGCTTATTTTTTGCTTAACAAACATTTGCGACTCAACGTAAGTTACACTCACCTTACACGCGAAAGCAATCAATTTATCGCTTACAATGCCAATGCAACTGTCAAACCTATTACTTATAATGCTAATCAGTTTACCACCTTATTGGCGTGGCGGTTTTGATTGTGAAACACTTTTTAATCCAATTTATTTTACCCTTATCTATGGCATCTATCCTTAAAAATTTAAGTGCTTACACCGCTAAAAACCTGCCTGACGCTAAAAACCTACGCTTTGGTATTGTCGTAGCCGAATGGAACGAAGAAATTACTTCGGCACTTTTGAGTGGTGCGTTAGAAATACTCAAAAAACATGGCGTACAAGACCAAAACATTACAGTAAAAACTGTACCAGGTAGTTTTGAACTATCTTTAGGAGCGCAATGGTTCGCGCAACAACCCGACACAGATGCCGTTATTGCGTTAGGTTGTATTATTCAAGGCGAAACACGCCATTTTGATTTCATCTCGCAAGCAGTTGCGAACGGATTGACAGATGTTGGACTCAAATATAATAAACCCGTCATTTTTGGTGTACTCACACCCGATAATGCTCAACAAGCCGAAGATCGTGCAGGAGGCAAACATGGCAACAAAGGTGACGAGGCGGCTATTACAGCATTGAAAATGTTAGGATGGTAGTTTACCTCTTATATACTATAGCTATAGTTACTGTAACGTTACTGAATAAATCATATACACTATAGCTATAGCTCATTTTTGCTCTTGTATTCTTTAGTAATGGAGGATTGTATAGATTGCATCTACATTTTTTATAGTTAAATCAAGTTTAGGTATAATAAAACCAAGAACTTTGATAGAATTGCATAAAAACATGGTTTATAATTTGTTTATGCGCAACAAGTTCCTCATCTTTGCACTCCCAAACAAACAGAGCGGTAAAGTGGCAGGCAAGCAGATAAAATAATTGATATTTTCCTCATTAAAATTTGGTGTTTACAATTAAAGGCTCTACCTTTGCACCTCCTAAGAAAACGAGTTAAAGCGGTAGGCAAGCAGATAAAATAAATGATGTTTTTCACCTTAAAATTTGGTGGTTACAATTAAAGGTTCTACCTTTGCACCTCCTAAGAAAACGAGTCAAAGCGGCAGGCAAGCAGATAAAATAATCGATATTTTTCACATTAAAATTTGGTGGTTACAATTAAAGGATTTACCTTTGCACCTCCTAAGAAAACGAGTCAAAGCGGCAGGCAAGGGAATAAAATAA
>JAYTNK010000092.1:0-2335 GCA_043748375.1 Cytophagales bacterium | reverse complement strand
GCTTTTATTGCAAGAGCAAATGCAAGCACAAGAAGAGGAAATGCGCCAAAACTTGGAGGAGCTGATGGCAGCACAAGAAGATTTGCAACGAAGTAACGTTACTGTACTCGACCAAAAAGAAAAAATTGAGCTGTCGCTTGCAGATGCTCAGAAACGAATAGAAGAACTAGAACTCGAAAAACAACAACTTCAAGATAAAATAAGCCAAATCGTACAAACTAACTAAGTGCTTACTTTGCGCGTTTTCTTTTAAAGTAACAGATATACTACAAAAAACAAAATAGCTAATTTGCTGCTTAAAAAGAAAACTTGCCATACTTTGATGAACGAATGCCTTTTTTCTCACTCCTTATTCCTTTTCGTGATAGAGAGCTTCTTACATTGCACAAATGTTTAGATTCTATAGCGCGTCAATCTTTTCAAGATTTTGAACTATTATTGTTAGATTATGGTAGCTCGGCAGGCAAGAGTCAGGAAGTAGAGGCATTATACAGGAACTATCCACTTACAAAGTATTTTTTTTCAAATACAAGAGGACTCTTATGGAATAGAGCCGATGCGCTAAATACCTTGATTGCATTGAGCAACGGAGCGTATTTGATGATACTTGATGCAGATATATTTGTACCTACTTCATTTTTACAACAAGCTATTGAGGAACTGCAACGCTTATCCTCGCCTCCCGTTTTAGAATTGCGGTGTTTTGAAACGTTGCAGAATGGTTTGCGCATCAAAAAAAGGACAGGTCGCGGTTTATATATGGCACAACGCACCCATATTATCGAAACAGGTGGTTATGATACTTTCTTCAGGGTTTGGGGGGTTGAAGATGATGACATGATTATCCGTATCACACCGATAGGCAAGCAAAATCCTGTTTTTTTGCCTGATGAGGGTCTTATACATATTTGGCACGCTCACGATTATAGCCGTATGCCCACAGGTTGGCTACAGTTTTTGACCTATCAATACTTGCCTGCCAAACAATTAAAAAATAATACGGCACACAAACAATCCTTTGATAATCATTATCCCAAATTACTCACTTGGCGAGACCGTCCCATTCTGCAAAAAATGGATAACAAAGAAGATAGGGGCAAAAATACGCTTTATTTTCAATTCAAAACCCCTTTAATGCACCATTATTTGCAGTTTATGCAGTTATTTAGTATATTAGAGGAGGGAAAGTTTATGTGTGTCGAACAGCGTTTTAGTTATTATATAGATGAGCAAAAATCTATAGCCAAGCGACTAACCCAATTTTTTAATATTATTTTAGGAACGTTGCGTTTTTCGTACCGCTTTACTGATATTGCTACACATGACAAAGGTTATATCGCTTTGTTGGAGGTACGTGATTTTTTGTTTTATTTTTTGCTTAACTTTGAGGCACAAATATTAGATTATTTCTTTGAATATGACCAAGAAAAAATCACTTTTTGGGTTTGTAAAAAAGGTGCGTGATTTTTTGTTTCCAACTAAAAAAGCCCTTGCCTGCGTATCTGAAACGTGGGAGAGCTTACAGGTATATACCACTACAAAAAATGTAAGTTTCAAGCCATTTGTTGAACTAAAACAGCTTGCCTGCCCTGCCCATAGTTGTTTGGGAGGCAAGCTCATAGACAGTATTCAGCCGTTCCATTCGCATACAAAAAGTGTGGTTTTGCGTATAGGCAGGCAAGGTGCTTATTTTGCCCATAATCACTTGCTTGACTCGGCGCATAATGTGATTTATCACCCGTTTGTGCAGTTTTCACAACTGCCTATTTCAAACAAAAACCTGCCACGAAATGTGAAAAAAAAACGGGGAACGATTGCATATTTATCAAATACTGCCGCAGACCATTACGGGCATTGGTTACGTTTAATCTTGCCTATGTTACGCTTATATGCCAAAGAAGTAGATTTGGCGGATATTGACTGTTTTTATGTAGGCGATGTACCTATCAAGCCTTTTATGCAAGAAACGCTTGAGATGTTTGGTATCTTGCCTGCCAAAATACTGAACTACCCTTGCACGAGTGATATGATACTCATAGCGTGTAATCGATGGGAAATACAGGAAAAAAATAGGTATTTAGATTGGGAAAGTGCTAACTTTGTGAAACAAGGGATTTTAAGCCATTTATTAGCTAAACAAACTGCTCCCCTATCGGTTGAGGTATTGCATAATTGTTGTTATGCGCCTCGTATTTATGTTAGTCGCGGAAATGTGAATTGGCGCAAGGTAGTAAATGAAGAAGAAGTATTAACTTTAATGAAAAAATATGACTTTGAATGTAGAATATTGGATAAGATTTCTGTAGAAGAGCAATTTAAAATATTTTATTTTGCC
>JAYTNK010000091.1:0-2865 GCA_043748375.1 Cytophagales bacterium | reverse complement strand
CTTATTTGGAAAATGGAAAGTTTACGTCTATAGGCAAGGAAAAAGGCTTGCCTGCAGGTAATATTGTCGATATTTTCCATCATACAAACGGTACAGTATGGGTGGGTACTACCGAAGGGCTGGCTATTGGTGGGGTAGGCAAGTTTGAAATAGTCCCCCAATTTGCAAAATCCATCATCTATAAAATTATTCAAGATTATTCTGGCAATGTGTGGCTGGCAACTTCTAACGGTTTATATCGGCAAAACGCGCTTAACAACGAGTACGAACGCCTTGAGCAAGATAGTCGTGTTACAAATGTGCAGGATATACTGCTTGACCATGAAGGCAGTCTTTGGATAGCCACTTACAGAAGCGGGCTTTTTAGATTGAAAGATGGTAAATTTACAAACTATACCAATCAAGATGGACTTGCCTCTCCGTCTGTCGGCTCAGTTTGTCAAATTAGCCCTGATAAAGTACTTATCGGTATGAACAATGGCAAAGTTAATATGATAGAAAATGGCAAAGTTAGCCTCTTTCCACTTAAGACTCCGTTAGCCGAAATTAGAATTTTCAATATCTTGCAAGACCAAAACAAAAATATATGGCTTAGTACTTTTGAAGGACTCATCAGGCGCGAAGCAAATGGCGTAGAAACACATTTTACCAAGAAAAATGGCTTGCCTGATAATATTATACGTCTTGCCTACCAAGACAAAAAGGGCAGGCTATGGTTTGGTACGCGTGCTTCAGGTTTATTGCAGTGGCAAGTAGGCGATAAATTTAAGATAATAGATAAAAAAAATGGCTTGAGTTCCAACTTTATTATGTCTATTCGAGAAGATAATAAAGGTAATTTATGGATAGGTACGAATGACGGTGGACTGAATATTATAGATGAAAATGGCAAAATAAAAGTATATGATATTAAAAATGGACTGCTTTCTAATTTAGTTTTTAGTACTTATACTGACAAAGACAACGTTACTTGGATAGCTGGGAGTAGTGGTATCACACGCATGGAAGGTGATAAATTTACACATTATAGCGATAAACAGGGGCTTATTAACGATACGCCTTTTGACTTTATCGAGGATTTGCTTGGCGGAGTGTGGTTGCCTACTAGTAATGGTATTATGTATGTGCAGAAAAAAAAGCTCAATGAATTTGCGGCAGGCAAGATAAAAGCTACTGAAATCGGCTGGATAGAATATGATAGGCACGATGGTATGAAGAATGAAGATTGCACAGGGGCGGCGCATAGTATTTGTACGCTTGATGGCAAAATATGGATACCAACTAACGGTGGAGTAGTAGTAGTAAATCCTAAAAGTATGCCCTTGAATCACCTGAAGCCACAAATTAGCATCAACTCAGTTCACATAGATTTAGGAATTATAGACCTCCACAAATCGATTCGCCTTACGCATACGCAAAAACGTGTAGTTTTCGATTATAGTGCCTTAAGTTTGCTTGCTTCTGCGAAAGTACGCTTCAAGTATCGTTTAGATGGATTTGACACTGAATGGCAGGAAGCGGGCGGTAATCATGAAGCCACTTATACAAACTTGCCTGCTGGCAAGTACAAATTTAGAGTTATTGCCTGCAATAATGACGGTGTGTGGAATAACGAGGGCGCAAGTATTGAGTTTGAGCGTGTGGCTCATTTTACTGAAACTACATGGTTTGCTATATTTTTAGTATTGCTTTTGATAGGTGTATCAGTCTTAAGCGTCGTGCAGTCTTATCGTTGGCGCATTAGTACGATAGAAAAACGAAAGCAACAATTAGAGGTGTTGGTAGAAAAGAAAACAGCAGAGGTGTCTGCTCAAAATGAAATTCTTACCCAAAAAACTCAAGAAATTGGCACTAAAAATACAGAGCTTCAAAAAAGAAATGAAAATATTACGAATAGTATAAATTACGCAAAGCGTATTCAAGATGCCATGTTGCCTACTTTGGAGGATATTCGGCGTATTTTGCCCGATTATTTTTTGTTATTTAAACCAAAGGATATTGTGAGTGGTGATTTTTACTGGATTACGTTATTGGAGGCTCGCCCTATTTACCAAGAAATGTTGGCATCGGGGCGTAGCAACATGGCGTTCCAAGGTTTTACGCACCGCAAGCTCGTAGTTGGTGCGGTCGATTGTACAGGGCATGGCGTGCCAGGCGCGCTCATGAGTATGATAGGCAATGAATTATTGCATGAAATCATCAATGCACGTCAAATTACAGAGCCTGACAATATTCTAAATGAACTGCATCAAAGTGTTACGCGCTCACTTCGCCAACGCGATAATACAAACAGAGATGGTATGGACGTTGCGTTGTGTGTGGTGGATTTAACAGACAATGTCATGGAATTTGCAGGCGCAAAAAGTCCGTTATATTATATACAAGATGGCGAATTGAAAGAAGTGAAAGGTACAAAAATGTCTATAGGGGGTTATTATAAGGACTTAGAATCGGATAGATTGTTTACTAAAACGGTTATACCCATAGATAAAACTACTTATTGCTACCTTCTCTCTGACGGTTTTCAAGATCAATTTGGAGGTAATGACCGCAAAAAATTCTCGCGCCAACGCCTACGCGATATGCTTATGAATATTTATGAAAAGGAATTTGAGATACAGAAAATTATTGTTAGACGAACGCTAACAGAATGGAGAGGAGCAGAAGAACAAGTAGATGACATCTTAATGATTGGGTTCAAATTAGATGCTAGAAGCTCCAAAGATAGTTTTCAGCCTGAAGAAGCTGTAGCGAAACGTATGCCTATTCAACCACAAGTAAAAGTAGAATCTAAAGCACATTGGTTAGATAATTTGCAATAAAAACATATTATACACATCTGAAAGTGGTTTTGGGAGATTTAGA
>JAYTNK010000090.1:0-5734 GCA_043748375.1 Cytophagales bacterium | reverse complement strand
CTAATTTTTGCGCCTTTGAAAAAAGGGAACACTTTGAGGCGCAGGCGGTTGAACATTTGTTCAGGGTGAAAGTCTGCGTGTTCTTTATGCGCGGTGCGTTGCAAATCAATTTGACGTGAAGAGAGTACAAGCGTACGTTCTACTTGTTTTACTTTGCTGATGCGCATCATAGCAAGGGGGTGTTCAGACATAGGGGCATGATAATCCAAGCCTTCTACTTCTATTGTGCCGCCCGAAAGGTGATAATCATATTCAAATTGGTGCAGGTTTTCTCTGAAAGTATGGTCAATGAGCCTTGCCTGCGAAAAGTTAAGGACTATTTTCTTGCCTTTGGGCAAGGCTTCAAAATGTTTTTTGTAGGCAAGGTAGTTGGTGAATACCGCAGGTTTCAAAATATCCATGTACAAGGTATAACCTTCTTGTTTGATGCTCACCGAAGCGCGAAAAAGGTCGGTAGATTTGCCTGTGACAATCATTTCAAAAATAATTTTTACTGCAATACCTGCTACCACACCCAGCAACAAGTCGGTCGCAAGGGTTACAAACATAGTGATAAAGAATATCAAAAACTGCTCCTTGCCTATGATATACATACCCTGAAACTCACGTGGCGAAGCCAACCTGTAGCCAGTAAATATCAGCATAGCCGCGAGTGCTGAAAGCGGAATATAATGCAATAATTGGGGCACTAAACCTACAAAAATTAACAAGATACAGCCATGAAAGAAGTTTGCCCAGCGGGTTTTCGCTCCATTGCTGATGTTTGCCGAGCTACGCACTACTTCAGCTATCATAGGCAAGCCGCCTATTAAACCTGCCAATACATTGCCTGCGCCTACCGCCAAAAGGTCTCGGTTCATGTCCGTTTTGCGGTGATAAGGGTCAAGCCCATCCATAGCCTTTACGGTAAGCAAAGATTCAATACTGCCCACAATCGCAAACATAGCCACAAATTTTAAAGAAGTCGGGTGGGCGATGAGCGAAAAATCTGGAAACGTAATACCCTGTAGCATGTTGGCAGGCAAGTTTACTAAATATTGCGCACCTAAAACAAATTCTTTGCCTTGAAAAAGATAGGTATGCGCTGTAGATAAACCCATATAAAGCCCCAAGGGTACTGCTACGCTCAATACTAACAAAGACGCAGGGATTCGCTTGATTATTTTACTTTTGAACAAGGGCAAGGTGAATAATATCGCCAAACTGATAAGCCCAATGAGCATAATAGCAGGGTTGGCTTGTGCCATAAAACTTGGAATATGTCCCAATAGCTCAAGAGGCTCTTTTACAGTTGGTTTTACGCCTAACAAGATAGGAAATTGCTTGGCAAAAATAATGATGCCAATAGCAGCGAGCATACCATGTACTACAGAAGAGGGGAAGAAATCGCCTAAATTACCAGCTTTCATGAAGCCAAACGCTACCTGTAATAAACTGGCTACCACAATAACTGCCAAGGTAAGTTTGTAACCAGCCAAGACATCAAGATTGCCACTATGTTTGGCAAGTGCTCCCAACTCATCTACAGAGGCTATCGCAATGGCTATCAAACCTGCTGCAGGCCCTTTGATAGTCAGCCTTGCGCTGCCTATGATAGACACTACCATGCCCCCAATAATAGCCGTGAAAACACCTGCTATAGGCGGGAAGCCACTCGCTATCGAAATACCCAAACACAAAGGAAGGGCGATTAAAAAGACCATGAAACCTGCCATGAGGTCAGTTTTCCAGTTTTGTTGCAAACCTGCTATGCCATCTTTAGGCATATTGCGGGCGAAATCAATACTTGACATATAAAGAGCGAATAAAGACGTTTGGAACTATCTGCTTGATTGATGATACAAAGGTAAGACGCAACATCGAATAAAAAAAGCCTCCAAAAGAGGCTTTTCGTTTTTTAATACGGTTTTAATACGCAAACTGAATAGGGGGCATTTTAGGCTACAGGCAAGCTATACTGTAATGCTTTTTTAATAGCTTTAAAACTACAAACCCTGCACAGCTTTTATGAAAAACTGTGCAGGGTTTATACATCTAGGACTTTCGCTTGTTGCCTTTTTAACCTTTCTCCATCTTTCTCCAAATGCCCATCTTGTAGATTTTTTGCCCAAATCTCCCCCATGAAATGGGGAAAGCGAAAGTCCTATACATCGATTGTTTGTATCTTATTGTCTTTGAAGTACAAAAGCATAATCAGCCGCGCCTGTTGTAGAGTTAGTGATACTTACCGTAAATTTCAATTCGGTACAATAGTTTCCGTTTGTGCTGGCAGTAACCAAGGTAGTTGCCCAGCCTGTAAGTCCACCCATAACTATAATAGTACTTTCAGTTACGTTGTATGTTACTGTTTTTGTTTCAGGGTTTGTAGGTCCTGTGATCATTTGTCCAGCAGTGGCAGTTACACCAAAAGTTATTTTGAAGGCGGTAAAATCACTGAGTACCGAAATGCCATCCTTTGTTACGGATACAGGCACCCAAGTGGTTGCGTTTACGCAATCACGCATTGACTTATCAGGTCGAGTAAAATCGTCTATTATACAACTCGTAAAGGTTATAGATAGCACCACACAAAGGGCAAGCAAAGCGAGGGTTAGTTTTTTCATAACTTGTATGAGGGGTTTTAATAACTTTAAAAATAATAACCCTGCACAGTTTTCATAAAAACTGTGCAGGGTTTATACTTCAATTGTTTGTATCTTATTGTTTTTTAAGTACAAAAGCATAATCAGCCGCGCCTGTTTTAGGGTTGGTGATATTTACCGTAAATTTAAATTCGCTACACGCGTCTCCGTTTGTACTAGCAGTAACCAAAGTAGTCGACCATCCTGTAAGTCCGCCTGTAACAGTAATAGCATTTTCGCCTACGCTGTATGTTACTGTTTTTGTTTCAGGATTTGTAGGTCCTGTAATAATTTGTCCACCAGTAGCAGCGGCATCAAAAGTTATTTTGAATGAGCTGAAGTCGCTGAGTACAGAACTGCCCGCCTTCGTTACCGATACTGGCACCCATGTGGTTGCTTTCACACACTCAATCATGGATTTAACTGGTGGAATCTCATCGTCATCACACTTGCATCTTGTAAAGGTAGCCGAGAATAGTAAGCATACTACAAGTAATTTAATTGTTGATCTTTTCATACTACGTAAAATAGGGTTTAGAGTTTGGGTACAAAAATAGGAATAATTAAATTCAAAACCAAGAAAATATAAAAATCTTTTTTTTTAATTTTTTTTTGCTGTTGTTTACTTTCTTATAAAGGCATTATTCATGTCTATTTTTTCTTGGTGTTTTTAGTATTTCGAATAATTTTATTGCTTTTTATATTTATTTGTGGTATAATAATACCTTTTTGATTACTTACTTGTTGCAAATAATGTTGGTGTCCTGCTATAATTTCTTCGTTTATGGTTTGTCCTATTTTTATAAATTGTTTAAAGTGTGTATCTAAATGCGTGAGCAGTTCTTCAGGCGTGTTTTCTTTAAGTGAGAGGCGATGTCCGCGTCCTAATTGCGTACCGACACAGTAAGCGAGGTCAATTTGTGGTATTTCAGAGAGCCATCCTTTAATTTTGATGACTTGTGTAGGCACTTTTCGCCCCCAATATTGTTGGTTTTCGTAGGTAAAAAAGCCCATGTTTTCCTCTAATTCGGGTGCGTAGAGATTAGAGGCAAGAATCATACGTTCGCCATGATGGTTTACAGGGTTCTGAAAGAAGGTATTATCAGCATCTTGATAGACTGTTTTCAGGTCTAACAAAAGCCTATCCTTGCCTGCTTTTTTGTCTTTGGGCGCAAGGACAACAAGGATACGCTGATTGCCCAACGAGCCAATAGCTTGCCCAACTTCTTCTATTATAAAATCTTCGAGGAGTGTTAATTCCTGTCTATTTTCTAAATAGCCTTTCAGCACGCCTTGTACCCATTCATCTTGGGTAGGCAAGGGGTTTTGGCGCAACTTTTCTGCCCACTTATCATTTTTCTTGAGGTAGTCGGTGGTAGTTAATCCCCAATTTATCTTTTTCAGTTTCAATAAGTCGCTTACGGCTTTGTGGGCTACGTGAGGGGCGTGAAAACTGCGTTTATATCCTTCTAAGAAATATTGCAATACACGTTCGGACAGGAAGCCTTTGTCGCGTTTTTTGCGCTTCAGGGAGAGTGAGCATAAGAAGCGGACAATATCCCAAGCATACGGACCGAGTCTTGAGCGGTCAAAATCGACCATGCCTGCACCCTGCCCTACGATAGCAAAATTCTCTATGTGTGGATTGCCATGTAAAAAAACTTTAGGGGTGTCATGCAGGGGGAACAGTTGCCCAAAGCGCGTTTGCATACGCAGGCAGAGGGTTCGAAAATAAAAAAAATAGCCACGCTCTACATGGCTAAAGTTTTGGATAGTCAGTAGAGAGTCAGCTAAAGGATTGCGTTGAAAGATATTCATGAGATGTATGAAAACGATTAGTCATGCAAATATAATAAATTACATAACAATTTCGTAACATAGCCTTTGTTTTTATAAAAAATTAAAGTCCATTCAATAAATTGAAAGTGTGAACGCCTATCAAAGCGGCGGTTTCGGTGCGCAAGCGACTTTGTCCTAAACTCACAGGCTGAAACTCATTTGCCATTGCCCAATTCACTTCTTTGGGGGAGAAGTCGCCTTCGGGTCCGATAAGTAAGCAATACGATTGTTGTGGTTTTACACGGCTGGCAAGTAGTGGATGCGGTTTTTCGGAAATGTGCGCGATGAATTTTTGGTTTTGGGTGAACGGTTTGTGCATAAAATCGGCAAACGTCATGAGCGGATTTAAGCGTGGCATATACATTTTGAGCGACTGCTTCATGGCACTAACGGCTACTCGTTGAATACGCTCTAAGTTAAGTTGTTTCTTTTCGGAATGTTCGCAGGCGATAAAGCTAATTTCCTCTACGCCAATTTCTATCGCCTTTTCAACAAACCATTCTAAGCGTTCAGGGCTTTTGGTAGGGGCGATTATTAGATGTACGAACACAGTACGGGCAGGTTGTGGCGTAGCGACTTTATTCACATAGAGGCGTGTTTTTTTGACGTGCATTTCCGCAATTTCGGTTGTGTAGAGCTTGCCTGCCCCGTCTGTCAAATGTAATTCCGCGCCTACTTTTAGGCGTAATACTTTTACGGCGTGGTGCGATTCCTCTGCGTTCAAATAAGGTTCTTCGATATTAAAATTGGGTACGTAAAATAGTTGCATAATTGTTTTTTAGTATTACCATTTAAAGTGAGCTTTTAAACTTAACATCCATAACAAAGCAATAGCAGATAAGCCAGCACTTATCGGAAACCACAGCATAAATTGGGGACTTGCCTGCAATAGCCCGTACAACGCGCCCAATGTAATACACAAACGGAACAACTCGCCTACCCATGCCCACCCGCGTGCCTCAAGGATAGCTCCATTAACGATAACGGCAGTCATAATAAGTCCTGCACTAACAAGTTGATGAGTAGTAGAAAGTTTGGATTGTGTAAGAAAAAAAGCCAAAGCCCCTGCAGTTATGAGAGTATATTGAAATAAGGCATAATAATTTAAGGCAGGAGGCACTACAGGATTGTATTTTTGGGTAGTGGCTCTGTTTACGGGAGGAATAGACATCTGCCCACCCAATTCAATAGGTCGCCAACCTGGTGGGTAAAAAACAACTTTCCATTTGTCCCAAAACTTAGGCGTTTCTTTTATTTGCTGAAAAATAGCCACG
>JAYTNK010000089.1:0-3590 GCA_043748375.1 Cytophagales bacterium | reverse complement strand
AACTTTTATTTTGATGCGTTTAATTATATCTACAATGCTTATCTTTGCAAAAAAAATACTATGCAAGCCGCTCTGTACTATTTAATTTATCCATTCATTTATGTTATAGCCTCTCTGCCTTTTGGTATGCTGTATATCATTTCTGATGTTCTGTATTATATATTGAAGCTGACGGGCTACCGTAAAAAAGTAGTATTACAAAACCTAAGAAATTCTTTTCCTGAAAAAAGCGAGGCAGAAATCAAACAACTATGCCATGATTTTTACCGCTATTTGTGCGATTTAACTTTAGAAACCCTGAAAACGTTGCGCATGAACGAAAAGCAGTCACGACAACGTTGCACTTTTCAAAAAGCGGATTGGTTAGAGAAACTGCACGAAGAACACAAGAGTATCATTATCGTAATGGGGCATCATGGCAATTGGGAATGGGCAGGGCCGAGTTTTACGCTTCATACGCCCTATCAATTAGTGGTAATTTATCGCCCTTTGAGCAACCCATACTTTGAGCGCATGATGTCGGGTATGCGCACACGATTCGGCACACGCATAACGCCTGTGAACAACACTCTGCGCGACATGGTCGCAAACCGCTCCAATGTTACCGCTACCGCTTTTATAGCCGACCAAACCGCAAGCCAAGATAAAGCCTATTGGACTACATTTTTAAACCAACCCACAGCGGTATTCACAGGGCCTGAAAAATTAGCCAAAAAATTTAACTATCCTGTAGTTTATATGAATGTGCGCAGACCTAAACGCGGATATTATGAAGTAACACCCGAACTATTATTTCTTACGCCGAAAGATACCGCAGAAGGCGAAATATCTGAAACTTTTACCAAACGCTTAGAAAAAGAAATCATCTTGCAACCCACTACATGGTTATGGTCGCATAGGCGTTGGAAACATACACCTCCAAAACAATCTTAATAATAAAACGTTTATATATTCAAACAAAGTTAAAAACGACTATATGCGCTTAGGCAAAGAATTAATATTAGCAAGCAAGGCTTATACAAAAGAAAACCGCTTCAGAAGCTGGGTAGAAACTATCCTCACTCTCGGACTGCTTGCTGGTTTTTTGTTTGCCTCCTTTATGCCATTGCCGTTAATAGTGCGCGGTTTGTGCAGTATTTTTACAGCCTTATTGTATGTACGAATATTTGTAATTTATCATGATTATCAACATCATGCTATTTTGCAAAATTCCAAGCTGGCTACACTAATCATGAAAGGTATTGGGCTGTATTTGCTCACCCCCCAAAACGTTTGGAAGCGGTCGCATGACCACCACCACAACCATAATTCAAAACTTACCATGAGCGGGATAGGTTCATACCCCACTATTTCTAAACGGCTCTTTCTAAAACTCTCCAAGACGCACCAGTGGGTCTATTTATTAAATCGCCACCCTGTTACGATTATATTAGGCTATTTTACGCTGTTTATTTATTGGTTGAACATCAAATCATTTATGCAAAGTCCACGCAAGCATTGGGACTCGTGCCTGTCTTTGGTATTTCATGGCGCGTGTTCGATACTTATTTATTATTATTTAGGCGCAGTGGCTTTTTGGCTTAATTGGTTCATGCCCTTCTTTTCATCGTTTGCGATAGGCTCTTATCTTTTTTATTGTCAACATAACTTTCCTGGCGCGCAATTTACCGAAAATCAAGACTGGAAGTATGATCAAGCCGCCTTATATTCCACAAGTTTTATGGTGATGAATCCACTCATGCAGTGGCTATTGGGCAATATAGGCTATCATCATGTGCATCATCTTAATTCGCGCATACCCTTTTATCGCCTGCCCGAAGTCATGAAAGATATGCCTGAATTACAACACCCCATCACTACCTCATGGAATCCATTAGACATTTGGCGATGCTTTCAATTAAAACTATGGGATGCGGAAAATAGCAAAATGATTACTTTGAAGCAATTACGAAAAGCATAAAATTTAAACTTGCCTACAAAAAAGCCTAAAGATATAATCTTTAGGCTTTTTGTTTTATAGCAATTCATTTAGCTTGCCTGCTTGCGCAACTTGCTATACCTGTAGCCATAGCTAAAATAAATGGCTAACCCAATCGCCATCCACACGCCAAACCACATCCAGTTTTGGATACCAAGTTGTGTCATAAGATAGAAATTGGTTAGCACGCCCATAACAGGAATTAAGGAAAGGCGATGCTTGAAACATAAATATGCCATAAAAATACAACCAAAAAAGAAGCCCCACATAGGTAGGCGAGGAAGCGTAATGTCCCAAGTGCTTAGTTTTTTTGCCTCTGCTACAGCATTTTTCTCATTCGTAAGTATGATTTGTGCTTTGACTTTCTTGCTTTCAGCGAGGGCAGGCAAGTCAGCCAATGACTTTGCCAAATTTTGCTCACGTAGTTCAAGGCTATTTTTATTCGTAAACGTATAAAAATCAATTACTTCAGGACGGTTATACTGCCAAAGCAAAACGTGCAATATCACCAAACCCACAGGAATAATCCATCGGCTGCTATAGTAAGGTACGCGAAAACGCGAAACACCTTTTTGCTCAGGCACGTTTTCAAGGCGCATCACGCCTGCCGAAACTACCGCAAACGCAAACAATGTGCCGATACTTGTTAAGTCTGTAACCTCGGTAAGGTTCATGAACAAAGCAGGAATCGCCACCATAAAGCCCGTAAAAATCGTAGCAAAAGAAGGTGTTTTAAACTTAGGATGAACTCGCCCAAAAGCTTTAGGCAATAACCCATCGCGGCTCATAGTCATCAAAATACGCGGTTGCCCCAATTGAAATACCAAAAACACGCTCGCCATCGCCACTACCGCACTCAAAGAAATAATACCCGCCATAAAATCAAGGTGCAATTTTTCAAACACGTATGCCAATGGATCGCCCACTTCCAACTCAGTATAGCTCACCATACCCGTTATGACCAATGCCAATAAAGTGTAAAGCACCGTGCAAATCACCAAGGAATACATCATAGCACGAGGCAAATCGCGCTGTGGGTTTTTACACTCCTCTGCCGTAGTAGAAATAGCATCAAAACCAATATATGCAAAGAAGACGGCTGAAACACCTTTTAACACACCTGTTACACCATTAGGAGCAAAAGGACTCCAGTTGGCAGGCGTTATGTAAAAAGCCCCCACAACAATAACCATTATCACCACAATCACTTTCAGCAATACCATCGCATTGCCTGCATTTTTGGTTTCTTTGATGCCAATATACACCAAACAAGTGATGGAGAGTGTTATCAGCAGGGCAGGCAAGTCAGCAATGATACGCACCCCGCCAATTTGTGGAGCTGAATTCCAAGCTAAGACCATAGCTTTTAAGTTATCAGGCAAGGCTTTAAAATCAATACCTTCACTCAAAAGAACTTGCGCCTTGAGAAATCCCCGCGAGGCAGATAGATAATCCATCGTGAAATACAAAGGAATGTCTAAGCCTAAACCCTGCATAAGCGTAGTGAAATAGTCAGACCATGAAATAGCCACCGCAATGTTGCCTACGGCATACTCCATCACCAATGCCCATCCTAAAATCCAAGCAATGACTTCGCCAAAGGTGGTATAGG
>JAYTNK010000088.1:0-1849 GCA_043748375.1 Cytophagales bacterium | reverse complement strand
AACTTTTATTTTGATGCGTTTAATTTGGCGTATCCTTACTTTCAAATATCCACCTTATTTAATAACTGTTCCTAAGGTGAAATTAAAGTACGTAACTTTGCCCTCTTTGCGGTACTTCTGCCTGAGGATAACCCTCCTCACGCAAGTGTTGTTGGTAGGCAAGCATATTGTTATATTCGCCATGTACAATAAATATCTTTTGTAGTTTTTCGCTTTTTTGATATTTGACGAAGCGCATCAACCCTGTAATATCTGCATGACCACTAAAAACGTCAATATGCGCTATCCGAGCTTGCACTTCAACCTCTTTTTTATTTATTTCTACTGTTTTTTTGCCATGCATCAACTCGTAGCCGAATGTGCCTTCTGCTGAAAAGCCTATCATCAAAATCGTAGCATAACTATTTTGCAGGTTCGTTTTAACATGGTGTTCTATGCGACCTCCTTGAATCATACCCGATGACGAAACAATGATGCACGGCTCATGAAAGTTTGAAATCGCCTTGCTTTGTTTATCAGTTTCAACTTGCACCAAATTATCAAAATCGAATAAGCTACCATGTTCTTTCATGAACGCTTGAGCTTCAGGGTTCAGCCCTTTATGATATTTTTGATAGACCATATTGCTGCGCAAGGCGAGCGGACTGTCTGAAAATATTTTGATAGGAGGGAGGAGACCTTGTTTTTGTAATTTGTGCAATACATATAACATAGCTTGCGTGCGCCCAATGCTAAAAGCAGGCACAATCAATCGACCAGGCACATCAACACACGTGCTTTTAATAACTTCCAACACCTCGTCTTCAGGTGTGCCTTGTGTTTTGTGGTAACGATTGCCGTATGTGCTTTCGCATATAAGATAATCCACTTCTGGCATCTCTTGTGGGTCATTTAAAAGAGGACTGTTATGCCTGCCTATATCTCCCGAAAAACCAATACGTTTGGTCTTGCCGTCTTCCTCTACCTCAAGGTACAAGTGTGCCGCGCCAAGCAAATGCCCTGCGGGTATAAAGGTAAGGTGAATACCTTCCGCCAAACGGATTCGGTGTGAAAAATTTACACACACACACATATCTAATGTATCATCTACTTGTTTTTGTAGATATAATTCTTTTATGCGTGATGCCCGTTTCTCATCTTGATGCTGTTGCTCGTTTCGTTTGTGCTGTTTTTTCTGTGCTTTTTTTATTTTGTGTTGGTTGAGAGAGGCAGAATCTTCCAGAATAAGTTTTGTTAGCTCAAGCGTGGCGTGTGTACAATAAATTTTACCTTCGAATCCTTCACGCATAAGATTTGGCATATAACCTGTGTGGTCAAGGTGTGCATGCGTTAGTATAACTGCATTCACCATAGACGGCTCAAAAGGGAAAAGCCCTATATAGTCATCAGGATTAATGTCTTTACGCTCCATGTCCAGCCCGCAGTCAATTAAAATTCGGTAGTCATCGGCTGTTTCTAGGAGATACATACTACCCGTTACTTGTCGAGAAGCTCCCCAAAAAGTTAGTTTCATAAAATATTTTTGTTTAAAGATTACAAAGATGTAGCATAACTAAAAAGAGATTGCAAATTACTGTGTCCAATTATGCTTATATATTTTAACTCTCATACATTTTCTTGTAAAAAAGTTTGATTTACTATACTGTATTTTACTATACTATATTTTAATTTTTTATTAAAATACAGCGTGTTAAAAATAACTGATTTGCTACTGAAAAAGAAAAGCCATTAAAAATAAGCTCAAAGATAGGCTATTTTTTTAGATATACTGTTTTTTTTCTGTGTTCGGAGTTTTATCTAATACTTTTATTGCAAATTTTCTTTCGTGTCGCAAGTGTAAAAGTGGTTG
>JAYTNK010000087.1:0-2865 GCA_043748375.1 Cytophagales bacterium | reverse complement strand
TCTTTTCACTTAAAAAAATACAAAAGGATTTTTTTTGCAAAAGCAATCAAATTCTAATCAAAATATAATGATCTTATTATTATTTAATGATTAAGGTTTCCAAAGTACTATTTTTGACTTATAAGAACTATTTCAGTATCTGCTCCTCGAAAAAGGTTGTTTATCACAATCAAATTGGCTTCGTATAATCTCAAATTTATTTCTCAAAAAAGTGAAACGTTTTTATTTTGGCTTAATTATCTTGCCTGTGTTTGTATAATCAAATTTTTCAAGCCAATAAATCTTATCAGGAATTTTGATGGAAGCCAATCTGCTGCTCAAAAAAAACTGAATGTCTGCTTCAGTCAAAATAGTGTTTTCTTTCAAAACAATGTATGCACAAATGATTTGACCTTTTATTAAATCTTGTTGCCCCACAACACAAACTGCTGAAATGCCTTTGATTCGCAGTAGCTCATGTTCAATTTCTGTTGGGTAAATATTCAATCCATTTTTCAGTATCATATCATCTTTCCTGCAACACCAAATAAGTTTGCCTTTGGCTTCTGCCACCAAGTCGCCTGAATGAACCCACCCTTCATGTGTTTTGATATTTATCAAAGGAGACCGAACACATAACTCAAACCCTCCTGTAGCCAACAAAACCAACTTATATTGTATGCCTTTGAAGGGCTTGCCTAAAGCACAAACATTTTCCAGCAAAGCGTCATAATCAGCCAAGAAAGATGTGTTTGCTTCGGTGCTACCATATAAGCTACAAATATTTTTAGTTACATTTTGGATGATTGTATCAAAAATGAGGCTATTTAAAGGTGCGCCACTGCTAATGATTAAGCTTATTTGGTGGGGTATATCTTTCAGTTTTATGGCTATGGTATGCAAGGAAGAAGGTACGCCTATCAGTACATCTATTTTTTCTTCTAGCAAAATCTGCACTACTTGTTCTGTAGTTTTATTTTCTACAAGCAATAATTTTTTGCCCAATATGCCTGCAAACAAGAGCGTGGTGTACCCTAAAGAATGAGAAATAGGAATGGAAAGATAGGCATTTTTTCTTTTCAAAATTTGGGTGCGCCAAATGAGGTCAATAAAAGGAAAGATTCCAAAAAAAGCTCCTCGTTTTTTTTCAATCAGTTTGGGGGTGCCTGTCGTGCCAGAAGTTGGGAAAACAATATTTCCAAATTGTTTTGAAACGAAAAAAGGCGTTTTGTGTGGTATCAAAAAAGCAAGCAATTCATAGATGTTCCATGTTTTTTGTTCCACTTCTTGAGGCATATCAGAAGCGAAAATATAGCAAGGACTTGTTTGTGAAGCCTGTATTTTTTGTAAATCTTGCTTGCTTGTTTTGTGGTGCATCAAAATGGTCTGCAATCCTATATTCTGCAAAGCGTACAATAATATGACATGAGCAGGCTCATTTTTGCAAAGCAACAAAGCTATTCCACTTTTGTCAGGTTGAACTTTCTCCTGCAAAATAAAGGAAAGTTGTAATACCTTTTGATATAGTTCTTTAAAACTTATGTGGGTATATCCGTCTGTAATGGCAATGCGCTTTGCAAACCTATCTGCTGAAACTTTCAATAAAAAAGACAAATTTTGACCATGTACTTTTCGTGCCTTCACTAAAGATAGCAGAGTGCGCGGATGCAAGAAACCTAACTTAATAAGTTTATACAAAAAAATCATGATGCAATATTACTTTTTTAAATTTACTTTTTGAATTTTATACCACAAATTCGGAAAAAGAATATTTATGAGGAATATGCCACGCAACCACCAAGGCATATAAATACGTTTGCGAGAAATCAGGTAACGCAAAATTAGGCGAGTTGCTTTAGTTTTGCTCATAGCAGGACGTTCCCGATTTTGTTTGTTTACCATGCTCATGCGTGTTCTTACTAAGGGCAAATACAAAGTACTTACTGCCACATTTTGTAGGCTTAATTCAGGTTCAAGACAGCGCAACCACTGGTCAAAAGCCGTTTTGGAAGATTGATAAGCTGACCAACCCACTGTAGGCGGTATGCGTGCATTTATGGTAGAAATGTTGATAATATGCCCTTTTTGCGCTAATAAATCAGGCAACAAACCCAATACTAATTGCACAGCTCCCAAATAATTCAGTGAAGCGCAACGTTGCACATCTTGAAATCTGCCTATCGATTCTTGCAACCCGCGATAAATCGACTTGCCTGCATTATTTATAAAAATATCTATTTTGTTTGGTCTATTTTGTAGAAAACTATTTATTTGCCCTTCATCTCGAAGGTCTATAGCAAAAATTTCAACCTTGCAAGGTTTATTTTTCCAACTATTTTGCAGTTGTTCCAATTTCTCTTTAGTACGCGCCACAAGCCATAAAGTTACAGGAAAATCGCTTAAATATGTTGCCAAAGACGCACCAATGCCAAAGGAGGCACCTGTGATGAGGATGGTTTTGTGGGCGATTTTTTTTGAGAGTTGTTGGGTAGGCAAGTTGCTGACAGGATATAAAAAATGCTCTAACAAATTTTGCCTGCCATCATCTTCATAATCTTGTTGAAAAGACTTTTCCATTAGAAGTAGCTGATTTGGGCAAATATACTAATAATTTTGGCTATGTGAGTAGGCAAGGCAATTATTCCCTTTCTGCTGATACAAGTAGTCATACTGTAAGCATCTGATAGCCTTGTAGCGCAAAAGCTCAGTAACAGACGCTTACAGCGTGACTTGGGGAAAGGGCTACAAAACACCTATTGCTATCAACCGAAAGGGAATAATTTCCTCCTGTATTTTTTTAAGTGAAAAGAGAAGTTTGTCATTTTGAGCGAAGCTCAACATCTCGTTTTTCGTTCACAAATCGTCATTCAACAACGAGATGCTTCA
>JAYTNK010000086.1:0-1715 GCA_043748375.1 Cytophagales bacterium | reverse complement strand
GTATTTTTACAATTAGCGAAAAATGGGAGAATTATGCGCAACACGTCCTAACCCAACCGACCGCCTACAAAACGGCTGACTATCTTGTACACAAGTTTTTTCCACCAAAAGAAACAACAGATAGATTGTATATAAATAGTGCGGTTTGTCCAACCGCAGAGCTTTGGCATAGTATCTTACAATTAAAAGACCAAGAGTCTTTGTTTTTTGAAGATACTTTTCTTGCCTACCGTGAGGACAAATTATCATTTGGCTTTGATAAACTATTCAAGAAAATAAAACAACATCACAGCCTTAATAAACCCTATCAAGAAGTAACGGTTGCGCCTTTTCGATTGCGCGATGTGCATACAAAAGATTTCGCAGGCAAGTTCACACACATTCAAACGCTTACCGACATTTTTGTACATAACGGTAGCGAAATTCAAGCAGACTTTCGTTGGATAACCTCACAACGCACTTCTCAACCTATTGAAGACAAGCATACTATCGTTTACAATCCTGAAAATGTGTTTATTGAAGAGGGAGTGCAAATCAAGGCAGCCATTCTCGATGCTAGTGATGGTGTCATTTATATAGGCAAAAATGCAACAGTGCAAGCAGGCACGGTTATTAAAGGGAATTTTGCGCTTTGCGAAGGCGCAGTAATCAATATCGGAGGCAAGATGCATGGCGATACAACGATAGGCGTTTATTGTAAAGTGGGAGGCGAGATTAGCAATAGCGTGCTATTTGGCTACTCGAACAAAGCGCATGACGGCTTTCTTGGCAATTCAGTATTGGGCGAATGGTGCAATTTAGGCGCGGACACCAATACCTCCAATTTGAAGAATAACTACAGTTCGGTGCGTATTTGGAACTACGCCAAACAAGCATACATGGACACAAACAGTCAATTTTGTGGGTTGCTCATGGGCGACCATAGCAAAGCAGGCATCAACACTATGTTCAATACAGGCACAGTAGTTGGGGTAAGTGCCAATGTTTTTGGTAGCGATTTCCCACCAAAGTTTATCCCTTCTTTTAGCTGGGGCGGATTTGAGAACGCACCATCTTTTGAGCTTGATAAAGCCTTTGAAGTTGCGCAACGCGTCATGGAAAGACGCGGAAAACGCCTCACACAAGCAGATAAAGATATTTTAAAGAAAATATGGCAAGAGGAACAAAAACTTTAAGAAACATATAAAAAATGCTTCGCACTCAAGCACTTTCGGTAGGTTATCGCTCCGAGTTACCTTTATTGCCTCTACTTTCTTTGACTTTGCAGGCAGGCAAGCTAACAGCACTCTTGGGTGCGAATGGCGTAGGCAAGTCTTCTCTTTTGCGCACCCTTGCGGGGCTACAGCCTCCATTGGCAGGCAAGGTTTTTATTGATGAGATACCACTCGCCAACTGGAAACCCGAACAGTTGGCGCAACGACTTAGTTTGGTGCTTGCCTCCCGCCCCGATGATGCGTACCTGACTGTAGAAGACGTAGTGGCATTGGGACGGTTTCCGTATATGTATTGGTATCAACGCAGGCAAAAAACTGATAATGAGCATATTGAAAATGCACTTGCCTATACTTTTACAACTGAATTGCGACATAAACGCCTCATAACACTAAGCGATGGACAACTCCAAAAAGTAATGATTGCGCGGGCATTGGCACAAGATACGCCTATTTTATTGCTCGATGAACCTACCGCACACTTGGATTTGCCCAACCGATTTA
>JAYTNK010000085.1:0-6720 GCA_043748375.1 Cytophagales bacterium | reverse complement strand
ACTGCAGTTTGCTCAATACCTTTTTTTAAGCCTTCAGCTTTTCCTTCCACCAAGCCTTCTGCTTTTCCTTCCACCAAGCCTTCCGCTTTTCCTTCCGCTAAATAAGTATCCATCGAGTTTTTCAAATCTCGATAATCGCGGAGGCTATCTTTGTATTGAGCAAGTGCTTGAGGGGTGTAGTTAGTCATATCAGCAGTTTCAAAAAGTTTTGTAAAGATTTTATCTTTCAGCTTTTCGGGAATTTCCTTCAAACGTGAAAGGTTCTTTAAGACAAACAACCATCTCTCCTCTTGAGTTTCCAAATCCTCCATTTTTTTGGTGAAGTGGGGCATTTCCAAATAGATAAGGCGCAATTTATCATAAAAAATGGTGTGGTCTTTTGTATCCATGAGCATGATGTCATGCTTTACCTTGTCAAGTTGGCTATCGCTAAAGGTAAAATCCATCACAGCAATACTATAAACGCGCTTCAATTGATAGTCCCAAGTGTAGTTTTGAGTTTTGTCTTTTGAATTGCGAACATCTTTTTTTGTTTGGGATTGTATGGGGAAAGTAGTGTAGTACAAAGTACGGTCTTTGAAATAAGTCTGTTTTGTTTTTTGCATTTCCACTACAAAAGTATCATTTGCATCTGTTTCGCAATAAATATCAAAGATAGTCTTTCTATCCTCTGTATGCTTGCCGAGATGCTCATTTTTAAGATAAGTAAGTGAAATAATTTTATCTTTAGTATTCAATAAAGTATTCAAGAAGTCGATAAGTAAATCCTTATTAGCTTCCTCGCCAAATATTTTCTTGAATCCGAAATCTGTAAAAGGGTTGATATACTTGCCTGCGTCTTCGCTCATAGACGCAAAGGTAGCATTTTGTTAGCTGAAAAACAAAAAAATCATGTGTAAAGTGTGCGCTCTTCAGAAATGATTGTGTAAGAATTGGTATAAAACTTTTTATGGCTATCTTTGAAAAAAATTACCCATGAATAAATCCATTTTTCTAACCTTCTTTTGCCTTGCCTACGGCTGGGCACAATGCACTATGGTAAATGCTCAACAAAAAATGAAGTATCCGAAAACTAAAACTGTAGCCCAAACGGATACTTACTTTGGTGTACAAGTGGCTGATGAATATCGCTGGCTCGAAAACGACACCGCCCAAGATGTAAAAGCGTGGGTAGAGGCTCAAAATCGCGTAACATTTGGCTATTTAAGTAAGATAAAATACAGAGATAAAATTAAGCAACGCCTTACGGAATTGGCAAATTACCCACGCTATTCTACGCCATTTCGGGTAGGTGAATACTATATGCACACTAAAAATGATGGCTTGCAAAACCAAAGCGTAACATATTATTACAAGGGGCTGCAAGGCGAACCCAAAGTCTTTCTTGACCCTAACACGCTTTCAACTGATGGCACTGTAGCGGCTAATTTGATAGGCTTTTCAACAGATAAAAAATACGCTGCCTATAGCATTTCTCGCTCTGGCTCTGATTGGATAGAAATTAGAGTGCGCGACGTGGCTACAGCAACCGACCTACCCGATAAACTGGAATGGGTGAAGTTTTCCAATGCTTCTTGGCGTGGAAATGGCTTTTATTATAGTCGTTATGACAAACCATCAGACGGCAAGGAATTTTCAGCCAAAAACGAATTTCATAAAGTTTATTACCACACATTGGGTACGCCACAAGCGCAAGATGTGTTGGTCTATGCTGATAATGAACACGCCTTGCGCTATCATGGCGTAAGTGTAACAGATGACACGCGTTTTTTGATACTCAACGCCTCGGAAGGAACAGAGGGAAGCGAAGTAAAATACATCGATCTCCAAAGCGATAAAACAACCTTCACCTTGTTGTTAAAAGGATTTGAGTACAATTATGCTGTTATTGATAATATAAATGATAATTTATTAGTTTATACCAACGAGGGCGCACCAAACTACCGCCTCGTATCAATTGACATTAAGAAGCCTGCGCGTGAAAATTGGAAAGAGGTTATCGCTGAAAAACCCGAACTACTCGAAGGTGTAAGCACTGCGGGAGGCAAGCTCTTTGCACAATACCTCAAGGACGTTACCACCCGTATTTACCAGTACAGCAGGCAAGGCGCACTCGAACGCGAAGTTGTCTTGCCTGCCCTTGGTACAGCAAGTGGTTTTGGAGGCGAAAAAGAAGATAGTTTTATTTTTTATGCGTTTACGTCGTTTACTTATCCAAACATTACGTATAAGTATGACCTTAACACAGGCAAGTCTGAGTTGTTTAAAAAAAGCGAAGTAAAATTTAATCCAGATGACTTTGAAACCAAGCAGGTCTTTTACCCCAGTAAAGATGGCACAAAGATTCCTATGTTTTTGGTTTATAAAAAAGGCTTAAAATTAGATGGCACTGCACCAACTTACTTGTATGGCTATGGCGGTTTTAATATAAATCTTACGCCTTCATTTTCTACTTATCGCTTACCTTTGCTTGAAAACGGAGGTGTTTATGCGATGGTAAATTTGCGGGGTGGCGGTGAGTATGGTGAAGATTGGCATAGAGCAGGTATGTTATTGAAAAAGCAGACCGTTTTTGATGACTTTATCGCAGCAGGCGAGTATCTTATTAGCGAAAAATACACTTCAAAAGAACGCCTTGCCATAGCAGGTGGCTCAAATGGCGGTTTATTGGTGGGGGCATGTATGATTCAACGTCCTGACTTGTTCAAAGTTGCTTTTCCTGCTGTGGGCGTGATGGATATGTTGCGCTACCACAAGTTTACGATAGGCTGGGGCTGGGTAGTCGAATACGGCTCAAGTGAGAGAAGCGAAGCCGAATTTAAGAACTTACTTGGCTACTCGCCTTTGCATACACTCAAAAAAGGCACAAACTATCCTGCTACAATGGTTACTACCGCAGACCATGATGACCGCGTAGTACCAGCCCACTCGTTTAAGTTTGCTGCTCGCCTACAAGCCACACACAAGGGCAAAAACCCTGTTTTGATACGTATAGAAACCAAAGCGGGGCATGGCGCAGGCAAGTCTATTGCTAAAACCATAGAGGAGTATGCAGATGTTTGGGCATTTATGTTCTATAATATGGGCTTAGACATGAAGTAGGAAGCGCGTTTTCTTTTTGAGTAGCAAATATCACTTTGCTACTCAAAAAAAACGAAAGTAAGAAGCGCGAGGTACAACAATAGACTTCTTGCGAAAGTGTTTTTTAGAAGCCTCACACCCTGCTCCCTCTCCATTTTGAGAGAGGAAAAAGGTACTTTCGCAGGAAGTCTATTACAAGTATCACCAAATTGTGATTATTATGCTATAGATAGTATTAGTAAAAATAGGTTCTTAAAAAGTTATTGTGGGATTTACTAAAACCACTCGCGTAGGCATTCTGTAAGAATCCCTTGTTAGTGCTAAAGGAACAAACGGATGCTTACAGCATGGCTAATTCTCGACATACTTCCGTAATAACTTTCGAAGAACCAAATAAACACAAGCAAATTGGCAGATGCTATTCACACCCCTGCTTATGTTATGTTTCAGTTTTTCTGAAATCCTTTCCAAACCATATATCCCCACCCACCTATAGGCAAGTACATAAACAATACTTCAGGGTTGCGCGTAACCATGCCTACTGCCGTTTGCACCATTTCCATCAATGTTGTATCTTCTTGAGGCTTCATTTCCGCTTCTATGACAGCTTGTCTTTTGGCGAGGTCTTCTGGAGTATTTTGGCTATACTGCGTAAGTTTTTCTTGCATTTCGGCGTATCGTCTTTCGTGATCGACAAATATAAACGACCAAACGGGAGGCAAGAAATACAACATTTTGTTCCAATTTGTTGCAATGGTTTCAAAGAATTCAGCCCATTCAAACGGCTTTTGCCCAAACTTCCGCACTGCTTCGTCAAGTTCGAGTTGCATAATATGATGTACTCTATCGCGTAGGAAAGACAAATCCTCTTTCGTTATCTCCTCAAACGGTTTTGCCAACATCTCGTATGTTTTGATACGCCTACCACGCACATATACAAGTTTAGCGGGAAAAGCGAAATAAAACATCCATGGCTGTAGCAATACCAACAATGTAGTTAGCCCTAACGGAAGAAACGGTATCCCTATTTTTTGCGACAGCGCGTTTAATTCGGGTACACTATAGCTAAACGGATTGATATATTCAGCATTAACGGTGGCAAAGGGGATAATATCTGTCTTATACTTCAAGCTCATCCGCAAAGCTGAGGTAGAGAGGCGTTGCAAGCGATACCGCTTGTCAAAACCCTTGCCTATACCTTCTACACCTTCAGGATAAATAAGAATATTTGATTCGCTGAAGTGCATCATCGTATCAAAGTTGAGCGTAGTGGCATCTATGCCACCTGCACGTTTCCAAAACTTAGGTATCAAAAATGGATTCATCAACGTAGATTGCGACAACATAGGCGAAGCCAAGCCTCTGCACGCCTTTGAAAGGTCATAACCACTGATACGCATCAGTCCAGATGCAAATATGATACCGTCCCATGGGAACGCCATGCCAGAGTGATTGCTTGCAAAGATAAGGGGGCGTTTCGGATTGTTTCGTTCAGGAAAATTTTCTCCCTCGAAGCCAATAAACTCTGCCCGAAAGTAATATTTTTCTATAGGGGTAAGTACAAACTTGGCTACGCTTTTGGCATATTCAATGTTAAAGTACTCATAAAATATCTTCTTATTAGCCTCTATATCAGGCGTAAGAGCAGGCTCATCATGCACTTCGGTAGCTTCTACTGCTATGGCATCAGGAGAAAACGCTTGTCCACTATTGTTAGTAGTGTTATTATGTTTGGCTTGTTTTAGATTGATTTTGTGCTTATCCATATTGGTAGGCGAGGTAATTTGCACAAAGATAACCTTTTTCTAAATAAAAAAGCCTATTAAGCATAATAAATAATAAGACTTTCGCTTTTCCCCCATTTTATGGCAGGGCTGTTAAATTCTTTGAAACAGTTTTGCATTTGCCAAATTTTATGCCTCACCCCCTGCCCCCTCTCCAAAAGAGAGGGGAAATATCAGTAGATAATTTTGTTTTCTGCCTTTGGAGGCAGGCAAGGTCAAAGTAACATAAGCATGTAACTTTACTGCCCCTGCCTACTTACTATCTTTTACCCCTTTTCTTTTTATGTGCCTTTCGATTACACTTAGTTATTGGGATTTGTTAGTTACGTTCTTGGGGATGCTGGTGGCATTTGTGGGAAGCGTGGGTAGTATTATTTTCTTTGGCATCAGGCGCACGGATTTTGTGACGAAGCACTTGCATCAACGTATCACGTTGCTGGAGGTTTCGGACAAAGTGAACTCTCAAAATATCCATCAATTGAAGGTAGTAAAACGCAAATACACCTCCGATTTTATCCGTATGGAAACGAAATTAGATGTGTTGTTAGGTTTTTACATGAGTAACAAGCCTTTTTTAGGTAATCAAAACGTAGACAATGAGCAAACTAAATATTAATAAACTGAATAAAAAACTGCCTACAGTGTATTTGAATGCGGGGCATGGTGCTATTCACCCTGTTACAGGCAAGTACATGACGCATCCGCGTCATGGGAAGTTTTATATTTTTGAAGATAAGGCAAACGAGGTTGCTTACGAAGGGGTTTTGAATCGGCTATTCGCTGAGGCGTTTGCGCTTGAGGCGACTGCGTTAGGCTTGCGAGTTATCAAGGTGTATCACCCTTTTTTAGATCTGCCGAATGTGGCTCGTTTGGCTATAGCGAATGGGGACTATTTGAAAAACAAGCCAGTGAAGTCGTTGTGGCTGTCGTTTCATAGCAACGCGTTTGGTATGGCAGGCAAGGGTGTTTCGTTGTCGCCTCGTGGCTTTTCGTTGTTTACGACTGAAGGGGAAACACGTGCAGATGCCATAGGCGAAAAGGTGCTTCGGGCAGTAAAAACGTTGGTGCCTCCTTACGGCTTTTCGGTACGCGAAGATAGGATAGATGGTGATGGCGATTTTGAAGCCAATTTTGATGAGCTGTATTTCTCCATGATGCCTGCGGTGCTGATGGAGAACTTGTTTTTCACGAATTTTGATGACTTCGCTCTTTTGCGCAATGCCTCCTATCAAAAGGATTTTGCTAAAGTGGTCGCAGATGCAGTATGGGGCTGTTTAGCGTTGTAGGTTGAATTGTTGAAAGTTGAGTTGTTGAAAATTGAGTTGTTGAATTATTTTTATCTTTTATGCAAAGATTACGCGCGTTTTTTAGGTTGGTGTGGAGTTGGGTGTCGAATGCTTCGCGGTTTGACTGGATAGCATTTAGCATGGTGGTGTTGGTGGTTTTAGGGCTTATTCAATTCGTACAAATATTTCTTTGGTTTTTATGAGTGAGCCACAAACAAGGCCCAATTATATGTATTTCAAGTTGTGGATTATCGTCTTGATTACGTTTTTTGCGATGGTGATAACGATGCTTTCAGGCACTGGGGACGGGCTGACATTGGGTTCGTTGCATATCAAGCCTGTGAGTGGTGGGGCGATTGCAGCTTTGTTTATGTTGTTGGAAAGGGTGTTGTATCCACTTGTGCGAGATGTGATAGACAAAGAGGGTGAGTGATTTTATCACCCCCTGCCCCTCCTAAAAAAGGAGGGGAGAAAGAGAGGTGTGAGTGATTTTACCACCTCCTGCCCCCTCCTAAAAAAGGAGTGGGTTCGAGTAGGAAATAGGTTGGCTATAGGTTTTATACATTTTT
>JAYTNK010000084.1:0-8674 GCA_043748375.1 Cytophagales bacterium | reverse complement strand
CTTGCGCACCTGCGAGATAGACATTCGAGGCGCTTGTATTGTTCATAGCACAAGCATAGAATTGGGTAACGTTATAGCCATTATTTCGTTCATTAAAATTAACGCTTGTTGCACTCCCTGTTCCCGCATTAGTAGAATAGGTTACCCCACCATCATTGCCTGCGATAAGTTCGTTTTGATTAGTGCTACGAAATTCTATAGCATGTTGGTCTGCGTGAACGTAAGGTTTGCTACATCCGCCTGTCCAATAAGAAAGGAGATTCCAAGTCGTGCCACCATCATTTGTCCCATATAAATCTATGCCTCCTAAAGCTACAACATTGGCATTATTGGGACGCACTTTTATAATGAGGTCATACCAAGCCTGCCCACGTGTAAAATCTGTAGTACCAAAGACGCAGTTTTGCTCCATGTATTTGGGGGCAGTTAAGGCAGTCCAATTAGTGCCTCCATCGGTGCTTTTTCTGAACCATTGAATATCCGTTCCGTTACTCGCTATGGCATAAATAACCGTAGAAGCCGTAACACTACTTGCAGAAGGTGCAACTGCAATTTCCACTCTTTGTCCACCTGCGCCTGGGTTAAAGTTAGTCCAAGTTGGGGTAGTGGCAGTGGGATTTGTGGTACGCGCCACTACACCTCCATTCGTACCAATATAAATATCACCATTGCTGGCTATATCGATACTGGGCGAGGTAGTGTTGTAAATAGCTGACCATGTCAATCCGCCATCAGTAGAGCGGCGTATGCCACTGCTGGTAGCTGCGAATATCATGCCTGACGAGTGTACTACAATTTTAAAGACGCTTGTAAAGTTACTGGAAGTGGCGGGGGTAGTACTGGCTAATTGATTCCAAGTAGTGCCTCCATTGGTAGTTTTCCAAATACCTGCGCCTCTTACTGCGCCTAAGTTGCCGTAGCCTTCGCCTGTGCCTACATAAAATATTTGCGTATTCGAGGGGTCGTGGGCAAGGGCGGTTATTGCCATATTTGCCCAAAAGTCATCAATTTTTTGCCAAGTAGTAGCCGCATTGGTGATATCATTGTTATACCAAAGTCCGCCTGAAACACTGCCTGCCCATACTTTTTTGCGTGTGGCATCATTAGGGTCAAACATAATCGCGCGTGTGCGTCCTCCTACATTATTAGGACCTCGTTCTGTCCAAGTAACGCCTGCAATAGCCGCTTTAGCTTTTTTTTGTTTGGCTTGTGCTTCTACTCTAGCGTTATGTAAGCCAAGCGTGGGTACAGTTTGAGTAGCAGGATCAAGGGTTTTAAAGAACTCTTGCTCTGCAGCGAGGTCGGGGCGATCTTTTTTAGGAACGCCTGCCTCTTTCATTTGTTGTTTAGTGCGTTTTTCGCGGGTATGAAAAGGGTGATTGCGTACAAAGTTTTGGTATGTTTCCTTGCCTGCCTGCGTATCGAGTGAAGGGGCGGAAACAGGTATTTGCCTTGCCTGCCCCTTGTCCGCTGTTTTTTCTATAGCTACAGGTTGCTTTTGCGCCATGTTTGTAGTTTGAACATTGAGGGCAAGCACTTTTTCATTAGGCATTTGCCTAAAATACTGCGAGCCGATTAAACCTACCGTGAGCAGGAGTAAACACAAACTTAGCCAAATGCGTTTTCGATAAGGTGTTTTAGAAGGAGTAATACTATCCATAATAATTTAAGGGTGGGTTATTTTGAAAGTAATTTTAAAACGAATATAAGCAAAGGTACACAAAAAAAACGAGGCTTTTTTTATGAGGCATATTTTTATTTCACATTTTTTACAAGTAACTTTGTAAGTAAACCATTATAGGTTTTTAACGAGTAATATGTTAAAAACAACTTACTTTTATAAAGTTTCAAGTAATAAGCCTTGCGCTTTACTGCGCCATTGCATTTAGCCGTTACAGAGGAAGCAAGGAGGAAAAGAAAGAAGTATAGGACTTTCGCTTTTCCCCTATTTCATAGGGGGATTTGGGCAAAAAATCTACAAGATGGGCATTTGGAGAAAGGTTAAAAAATAATAACCGAAAGTCCTATAATTTTAATATAATATCAACAAAAAATCCTCTTGTAGCAAGAGGCTTTTTTTATGTTTTTAGTATCTAAATTTATTGTGTACGCAAATATGCCCGTACAATAAACCTGATAGACTCGTAGGAGTTGTCTAGCAACTTGCCTGCCTCATTTATTTCGCACCAGCGCACTTCTGCAATATCCTCTTCTATTTGGGGCTTTTGGTGGGTGTTATCTAAGCAATCCATCGCATACCAACGGGTTTGTTTCAGATAATGATTGCCTTTCATCACATAATAATGCCAAGTCGTTGCGATGCGTTCGAGAGCTTTTACCTTGATGCCACACTCCTCTTGCACTTCGCGTTCGGCTGTTTCGCGGAATGTTTCGCCTTTATCCATTTTCCCTTTGGGTAAGTCCCATTTGCCGAGTCGAGAGATGAGTAACATTTTATCTTTTTTACGCACTAAGCCTCCACCTGCTTGAATAATATCAAAATTTTCTTTTAATGATTCTTTGACCTCCTCCAAATTTGAAAATGTAAAGGCAACATATCGAAGGGTGGGCAACTGTTGGTTCATGAGCCATAACAGCGTTTGATGCACAAATTTAATATCGGCATTTTTGACCCATGTGCGGGCAGGCAAGGAGGCACTACTTGGCATAATATGCAGGTCGACTGTTGTGTCGTACTGTTCAGTGGGTTCTTCGTCGGGTGCAAGTAGCTGCAGGTGAGCTTGGTGAACAAATAAATTCATGACGTAGTTTGGGTTTTTCAAGTAATTACTATGTGCTTAGTTTAGCATTTCCTGCTGATTTTGCACACGTTATTTTTGCAAACATACACAAAAAACAAAAGCAAGCCAAACTTTGGCTCGCTTTTGTTTGATTTTTGGGTGTGTGCGTTATGTTAAGACGTATGAGAACAAATTATAATTACATACGCCATTTTTTAATAATAATTTATCACTTATTTATTTAAAACATAGTTTTTTAGTTTTATAAAAATACGAGCAGTCTTTTAATTTTACCAGGTTGCGCCCAATTCATTGTACCTTCCATTTTAAGAGATAGCAAGTAATTTTCTATTTTTTTATTTTGCAGACTATTTAACAGACTTGTTGCCTCTTCTTTGGTCTTAACGGGAATAAACGCTTGTAAAGATTGATTAGCCTGCCACCTTCCATTAAAAATTTGAGGTCTAAACTCCATTTTACCATACGCCTCCCATATTATTTTATACGGGAAAAAATTATAATCCCCAACCCCTAACAAAGCCCACCAATACCCCTTTTTTATTGAAACATTTATTAATATGCCGTTACGATTTTCTAACTCTTCCTTATATTGAAATAAAAATGACCTTAGTTTTTCGTCTGATTCAATTTGAGAAAGTTCTAATAGCTTTGCATTAGATTGATATGGAAGTAGCAACCATTTTAAGGCTGTATCTGCCTCTTTTCTAAAATTTTTACTTGTAACTAAAGGCAAAATATATTTGATTGGAAGTATGTGTGTGCCTATTTTTTTATTTGAAACCTGACAATAAACCTCGTCAATTTTTTTATAGGTATCAAAAAAGAATATATGATTTGCTCCACAAGTATTTACACCTTGTCTTGGCATAGATTCTTTTTTTAAAGGAATCAATTCAAAATCTTCAAGCGGGCTTTTTTCTACTGATGTATAAACACTAAGAGGGTCAGTTGAGTGAAATAAAGGTCTCGCTTCATATTCTACCCACTTCTTTTTTTCCCATCTACGATAATCTATAGGAAATTCCTGTGCTTTATCTCTTGAAAAGTGGGCTAATCCATATCTGGTGGCAACTCCTCCAAATATATCCGCATCATTAAAATCAAAAACTTTATCAATATGATATATTGTATTATTTATTTTATAGGTTCGAAAAAATTTATGTGCGCCATCGTTCAATAATAAAGATAAGGGCATAAAAAAGAATGCCTCTCCCCTATCTTTCAGATTTTTTTCAATTACTTTTTGGATAACGAGGGCGGAAATATCTATCCTTGACCCACCCAATAACGTATCTTTTGCATTGCCTATTAAATCATACAGAAAAAACAGTGGTTTTATTTTTTCTTTATATGATTCGGGTAAATCATTGAAATTTTGCCAAGGCGGATTTCCTAACACAATATCAAATTTTTGCTCATAATTTAAAGAAAATATGTCATTATTGCAATAATTTTCTGGAGGCATTTCTATTTCATATTTTTTTTTCATTTTCTTGAAAAAATCATTGAAATGCATGGTATTCATTTCAACCCCAAATAATCGGTTAATAGGCAATACATCTTTGTTTATGCCTCTGTTTATGCCTATTGCTATAAAAGCCTCTATTAGATTTCCATCGCCCATTGTCGGGTCGAACACTGTGTATCCATCTATCCATTTATCGAACAAGTTATATTGTTCAATAGCAAATATAGCCCACGATAACGGGGTAAAAATAGCTCCTATCGCGACATCATTCAATACATTATTTTGCGTAGGAGTATGCATATTATTATTTACTTGCGCGTTATTCATTTTCTTCCCAATGCTTCAACATTCTATAAATGGTTGATTTACCAATATCTAATTTTTGGGCTACTGCCATTACGTTATGCGCATATTTATCTAAGAAATGATTGATTATTCGTTTGTTATAGGCATCTAAAGTAAGTTCTTCCATCATCAGGTCTGCTATTGTAGTTGCGGCATTAAACGTAATATGTTCAGGCTCAATACTATGCTCGTTTGCCATGACTGTGGCGAGTTCCATGATAGCTTTTAGCTCGCGTACATTGCCAGGGAATGGATATTGCAATAGTTTTTTTTGAGCTTCAGGTGAGATGCTCATTTTACCTAAGTTGTTTTCTTTAGCAAATATTTCTGTAAAAAACTTGGCAAGCAATACAATATCACTTTCTCGTTGGCGCAAGGGAGGCACTTTGATAGGCAGCCCCAACAAACGGTAATATAAGTCTTCTCGGAATGTTTTTTTGCGCACTTCTTCAGCGAGGTCGCGGTGTGTGGCAACGATTAGTCGGACATCTACTTTTTTGGTTTCATTGCTACCTATTTTCACAATTTCGCGTTCTTGCAAGACGCGCAAAAGTTTACTTTGCATATTTAAGTCCATTTCGCCTATTTCATCTAAGAACAATGTGCCGTTGTGCGCTTCCTCGAACTTGCCTATTCTACGAGTCATCGCTCCAGTGAACGCGCCCTTTTCATGTCCAAACAGTTCACTTTCTATAAGTTCGGAAGGTATTGCGGCTACATTGACTGCGACAAAAGACTTTTTAGCACGAGGCGAATTGTAATGAATGGCTTTAGCGACCAATTCCTTGCCTGTGCCTGTTTCTCCTGTAACTGAAACGGTAATATTGGTTTTGGCTGCTTTTTCCATGAGTTCAAAAATAGCTTTTATAGCAACGCTATTACCCTTGATACTTTCTGAAAACTCATATTTTCTGCCTATTTCTTGCCTTAGATGGGTTACTTCCGCCTCCAATGTTTGGCGATCGCGTATGTGGCGTACTGTATTCCACACGCGTTGTTTGATGTCGTCATCTTTCACCAAATAATCATACGCACCATTTTTTAATAGCTCGACTGCGGTGGCTACGTCCTCTTGCCCTGAAATAATCACAACGGGTATTTCAGCTTGTTGTTGCTTGATTTTGCGCAACAATGCCGCACCATTCATATCAGGCAATGAATAATCGAGGGTAATGAGGTGTGGTTGCTTGTATAGATTTTCTAACAACGCCTTGCCTGACGGGTATATCTCTACGAGGTTATCAGGGTTCAAAGAAAGATGAAAAGACAACAATTCGCCATACCACTCGTCATCTTCTACAATAAATATTTTAAATGGAAACATTAGGACGTATTGAAGTGTAAGTTACTGTTTATACCTTAAATGCGTGCCAAAATGAAGCCAATTATTATAAAAATCTTATTTTGGGAAAAATACTTGTGCCATATTTTGAATTTCTTAGTTTGCCACACAATTACAAGCTATTTTGGCAGACAATAAACTAAGCGGGATTCCGCCTCCAGGGTGTACGCTACCTCCACAAAAGTACAATCCTTTCAAGCGCGTTGAAAAATTGGCGTGGCGCAAAAATGCCGCCCATTTGTTATTGGAGCTATTGCCATACAAGGCACCTTGTGCGCTGGAAGTACGTGCTTCGATGCTTCGTGGGTCTAAAATCTGCTCACAAGTAATTAAAGAAGCAATGTCTGTTTTTAGTAGTCGGGTCAATTTTGCCAAGATATATTGCCTTGCCTGCCCAATAAGTGTGTCCCAATCTTGTCCTATATTATGTGGGACGTTTATCATGACAAACCAATTTTCGCAACCTGCAGGCGCATCTGTAGAATTTTCTTTGCTACTGATATTTACATAAACAGTTGGGTCTTCATACAAGTCTTTGGTTTGGAAAATGTGCTTAAATTCTGTTTCGTAAGCGGCACTAAAGAAAATATTATGTAGTTCTAAGTCAGGAAAGTTTTTTTTAATCCCCCAATAAAAAATAAGGGCAGAGCTAGATTTAGGCTGTTCCAACAAACGTTTTGGGGCAGGCAAGGCAGGCAAGAGTTTGGTATAGGTACCCACAATGTCCATGTTGCTCACTACCACATCAGCCAACTTAATGCCTTCAAAAACCCGCACCCCCGCAACGCGTTTTGCCTCTACTACAATCTCTAAAGCGCGGCTATTATAATGAAACTGCACGCCTAAATCTTCCGCAAGGCGCACCAAACTTTGTGTAATTTGATACATACCTCCTTTTGGAAAAAACGCACCCACTCCAAACTCAAGGTGTGGAATAATATTCAGCGTGGCAGGCGTTTCGTAAGGATTAGAGCCGTTGTAAGTGGCATAGCGATTGAAAAGTTGAATGATGCGCTTGTCTTGAAAAGTACGGCTATTGGCGCGGTGCATAGTCGTAAATACCTGCAAACGATACATTCCCAAAATACCGCGCAGCGTAGCCCACGTGAAATAATTGCGCCACTTATGCAAAGAATTATGTAAAAAAACCTCTGCCGTAAGGTCGTATTTAGCTTTGCTTGCTTTCAAAAAGCGCAAGACTGTACTTGCTTTTTCGGTAGTTTGTGTGGCTATTTCTTGCGCGAAGCGGTCTGTATCGCGGTAGGCACGCAAAACCGTTTCATCTTCATAAAAGTATTGGCAAATAGTGTCTAATTGCTTATACTGAAAATAGTCTTTCGGATTGCGCCCTGCTAATTGGAAAAGCTCATCTACATACGCAGGCATCGTGAATAAAGACGGGCCTGCATCAAAACGATACACATCACTTTGGGGAAGATTTGGAGCAGGCGACAACGTAAATTCAGAGAGCTTGCCTCCCGCAAAACCGTTCGCCTCCAATACTTCTACAGTATAACCGCGCACAGCCAAGCGAATAGCACTTGCAATCCCTGCAATCCCTGCTCCAATAACAATGGCTTTTTTCATATTAGCCAATAAATTCTTCTTTTTTAGTTTTTTCAGGCAAGGCTTCATGAGTAGGTCTGCCTACAAAGTCAGACATCGTACGATAAATACCAAATATAGAACCACCCACAAAATCAAACCAACGGGTAGGCAAGAGCGCACGCAAAGGCATCAATAGTTTCACTGTAGCAGGTGCCATAACGAGAAGTTTATTGCGTTTTACGGCACGCATGATAAGGTTTGTGATATGGTCGGGCTGAAGCACAGGCGTAAGTAAGGGAGCTTTCACACCCGCAAACATACCCGTATCGATATAACCAGGGCATACTGTGGTAACGTGCAAGTCTTTCTTTTCGCGCTCCAACTCGATACGCAAGGACTCTGACCAGCCCATTACTGCCCATTTGCTGGAGGCATAGACCGACATTTTGGGGTTCGCCACCATACTCGAGGCAGAGGCAAGATTGATGATATGCCCTGAACCCGTCTGTAGCATGGCAGGCAAGAAACAACGTGTAACGTGCATTACACCTAATACATTGACTTCAAACGTCTTCTCAATATCACGCGCCGTGTGGTCTTTAAACAACTTGCCTACCACTACGCCTGCGTTATTGAATAAAATATCGACTGTGCCAATATCTGCCAATACTTGGTTGGCATTCGTTTCAATATCTTGAATATTGGCTACATCAACTACATAGCCTGTAACTTGCTTGCCTCCACTTCGCAGGCTTTTCACAGTGCTATCCAAATTGATGGCGTTGATATCCCAAATAATTAAATGCGCCGCGCCTTCGCGAAGGCATTTTTCAGCTAAGAGTTTGCCTATGCCGTTAGCACCACCCGTAACTAACACTACTTTACCTTTTATTTGCGTCATAATCGTAATGAAAAATGAAAGTACAAAGGTAAACAGAATATTTGAAAAAATACTCGGTATGCAGAGCTTTTTTTTATCTTAATTTTAAGGTTCTCTGACAGTTTTTGTGGAAACAAGACTGTAGCAACGAGCTTTAGCTTAAAACAGCAGGCTGGAAGCCCGCCCTACAGACTATCACAAAAATTGTTAAAGAACCCAAATAATTTAGGTGCAGAAAATAAAAACGGCTATATTTGCATTGATAATACATTTACGAACGAATATTAAATAACTCTTTCTGTATTAGACTTCTTGCGAAAGTGTTTTTT
>JAYTNK010000083.1:0-2921 GCA_043748375.1 Cytophagales bacterium | reverse complement strand
GCGTAACTGTAGGCTAAACTTACGCTTTGCGGTTGCGTACTATTTTGGTCATACGCCCATTTTTTAGTTTCCAATACAATAGCCCGCATCGCATACTGGGTACTGCCTTCGTTTACAAGTTCATAAATGGCAGGCGAGGCAAGAAATTCCCTACCCAAATAGGCAAGTTCGGTACGAGTTTTATAGCCCGTTTCAAGCGTAAAACTTTCTTCAAAATCTGTAAGCAACGCCACTTTTCGCGCCGTTTTTCGGGTATAACGGTAGTCAAGATTTTGGTTGGCTATCTTGCGTTCCACTTCCGTTTGATGCGTTTGCTCGCCTGTGAAGGCTACAGTATCCATACCACCCAGCGAATTTTGAAACATAAATAACCGCTCTTGCCTGCGTAAAGTACGGTCTATATCGTACACAATGGTTTTGCTCGTAGAAGCCGAAGGATCACTTAGGCGCAAGGCTACACGCCAAACATTATTTAAATCCAACGCCCCAATAAGCCCCCAAAGCGGCACAATGGTTGTACGGTTTTCGGTGTCTGTAGTGTCCACAAGCGACACTATCAGGGTATTGGGTCCTTCATAATGGTAGGCAGTAACTTCCACTGTCAAAATATCAGCGCGGGCAGAGCCATATAAGTACTCGTAACGAAGTTGTAAAAGTGAACATTTTTTGCTTTCGGGTTGATAACTAAGCATAGGCAACACGTTATTGAACCCCTGCCATTTTTCTATATACATCATACCTAAAAAGGCTTCATAGACATCGCCTGTATTCGCTACACTTTCTATCAATAACCCGTCAGCATCTTTCACGCCGTAGCCAAGCGTAAAACGTTTTTTGCCTTCAGGCGCATAATGCGTAGCCACCGCCTCCACTTCTGCCACGTGCAGGGATACGTAAGCCCGCAGATATTCAGAAATATCCAATATACATTCGTTCCCCACAAAAACACCCTCCATATAGAGCGTAGTATTTTCAGGCAAAAGCGTAACTTCCACATAAAAACGAAGTCCTGCACTCGCCGCGCGCACGGCATGAATAGGCATCGGGTTGCCCACAAACAACTGTTGAAAGCTATCATTATTCAAGAACTTTAGAAACGTGAGCATATTTTTTGCGTTTTTTTGATGCAATTTACAACCAACTACTTGTTTTTATTAAGACAAACAAAAAGCCCCTACTTTCGTAAGGGCTTCCAAGGTTAAACCTTTGCAAGCGGTTCAATAGTTTGCGCTTGTATCTGCGATTTGATACTTTCGCTTGCCTGCTCTATGACTACATTTAGCTTCGTAGAACCATCGCTCATCGTGAGGCGTGTCATAGTTTCGTGTTCAGTCGTAATGTCCTGCATGACCAAGATTTTTACGGTTTTGTCAATAAATGTGGAACGCTCATACACGTCCTTAACTTCAAAAAACTCCATTTTTTTGGATTGGTTTTAAATGTGAATATTATTTATACAGTTTTTGGGTTGAAAGCCTATAGGCGCGATTTCGCCAGACTCAGGTACGGCATACTGCTCTATAGCCGACAACTTTTCCGCTATTTTTTGTTGCAACGACAGTATTTCTTGCGCATCTTGAACGCTTATAGCGTAAGCGTTCCCAAACAAATACAGCGTCGTGTCGCTTATCCAAGCGTTCCGTTTCAGTACTTTTGCCATACCAACTTCCGAAAAATAAGCGTTCTTGGTAACGGCAGAAACGCCCACAGGAACGGCAATAGGAACGCTTAACACTTTATTCGTTCTACTTTCAAGCCCAAACAGCTTGAGAACGCCGAGAACGGCAGGCGTTTCTTTAAAAAACTTCAGTACATTCATAATCAAAGAAAGAAATAGTGTCTATAATTTCAAAATCAACGTCATGCGTTTCGGTCGCGGGTTCCGTTCCAATTTCCTGTACAGCGAAGCCATCAGGAAAATCAGGTACTATCAAACGTACTTTATGCAGGGCTTCTTGATAATCCTTGTATCTGGATTGCAAATGCTTCTGCGAAAACAAGATGGATTTCGCAACCATAAATAAAATGTCAAAAGGTGAACTATTGGTACACATAGCAAGGAAGGTTTAGTAAACTAAAAGATAGCGGGTAGGGTATATAGGGTAGGGGCGAAGGCTATAAAATTTGTAACTGTTTGCCGTAGGTTTGCATCTCAAGTTCGCGCTTCCTATTTTCCAAAGCTCGAATATCTTTGCGAAGGTTGGCAATTTGTTGCCCCGCTTCCGTTTCTTTTTGGGAGGCAAGCGCATCACGCAAAGCAACATTTTTTTCATGCAAGGTGCAAAATACTTGCTTTGCCTCGTTTTGTATTTCCATTGCGCCAAAGAAATGTTCATGCAAAACTGTAAAACATTTTTCTTGGTAGGCAAGAAGTACCACTCTTGCCTGCTCGCCTACCCGATTCACATCAACCATAAACAGCCAACCATTGAGGTAGGAAAGAGGTATACAACCCATTTCGCGTTCCTTATTATCGCCTGCTACTATACACCGTATGGTGTATAGTGGAGATAAAATTTTGTGATTTTTGATGGCTTCTAAAGCCTTGTGATGCACAATTCCTATTGCTTCGCTGAAGTCAGCATAAACAGTATGTGGGTTGCGACCCGTTAGCTCCGCGAGTTCTTTTACAGCAAAATTTAGGGATTCTGCTTTGTTTTTGACTATTTCACCGAAATTCATAAATATTTGAAAAAATAATTTGAAAAATATTTGGTGGTTTCAATGAAACAGTATAGCTTTGCAGTATAGAATTTACACGAAACAGTATGTAATACATACTACAAAGATAAATAGTATTTATGACAAAAGCAAAAAAGATACCTAAACCTCACAATATTTTTTGGCAACTATACTTAGACATAGCCAAAAAAACAGATAGGGCTGATTTTAGAAAATTAGTCGAAAGGATTGGATATGCT
>JAYTNK010000082.1:0-4225 GCA_043748375.1 Cytophagales bacterium | reverse complement strand
GAAGGCGAGTGGCAAGCCTATACACCTATCACACAGTCCTTGCCTACCACCAAAAATTTCGAAAGCATTTTAGAGGATACTTATGAGAACTTGCCCATTTATACGGAAGCGTAAATGAATATGGTTCTCTGATAATTTTTGTGGTGGTAAAAATTGTAGGGGCAATCCCTTGTGGTTGCCCTTGCTATTATAACACATTTTGCTCTATAAACACACTAAAAATTAGGTAAAATAAAGATTTTGTCTTGCAAAAAGGGCAACCACAAGGGATTGCCCCTACTCAAAAAACGTCCCCACAAAAATTGTCAGACAACCATGAATATTTACTATGGCTTGCTTAAAAATTTTGTAGTATGCGTTATAAAATCCAACCTTTGCAAACTGCAAAGGTTGGATTTTTGCTGAATGTTGATAGCTTTAAAGAAACGGTTGCAAGGTTGCCCAATCTAAAGAGCCTTCATATAATGCCTTGCCTACGATAGCCCCGCTTGCGCCCATAGCTTGTAATTGCAAAAGGTCGTCTTGGTAGGTTACACCGCCACTTGCTATGAGGCATAAGTCAGGAAATTTTTGTCTAATATTCTTGTAAAGTTCTATAGAAGTGCCTTCTTGCCTGCCGTCTTTCTGAATATCTGTACAAATTATATATTTTATGCCATAAGCTTGGTATTGGGCTAAAAAGGCGTACAAGTCTATGGTGCTTGTGTCAGCCCAGCCATTCACACAGATTTTTTCTTGGCGCACATCTGCCCCCAATATGATTTTTTCTGCCCCATATTCTGCTATCCATGCCATGCACTTTTCGGGCTGTTGTACGGCTATACTGCCTATGGTAACTTGGGTAGCTCCACTATCGTAGGCAAGGGCAAGTGCTTCGGCTGACTTTATGCCTCCTCCAAAATCTATTTTCAGTTTGGTATGTTGGGCTATTTGTGCCAAGATTGTATAATTTACAGGCTTGCCTGCTCTTGCGCCGTCTAGGTCGACAAGATGTAAACGTTTTGCGCCTTGTGCCTCAAAATATTGCGCCATTTCGAGAGGGTTTTCGCTATATGTTTTTTGCGTATTGTAATCGCCTTCAGTAAGGCGTACACATTTGCCTCCGATAAGGTCAATCGCAGGGATTATATCCATAAAAAAATAGGGGGTGATTTAATTTTTTGGGTTCTTAGAAAGTTATTGCGGGAATTTTTGTAGGTTTCCAAAAGTGCCTTTTTACATAGAATAAGGGTTGCAACCCCTATTCTATGTAAAAACCCCGTATAAATTTTAGAAGAATCATTTTTTGTTATGCGTTTGCTATTCAAAAAGAGCTTGCCTATTTACAGAGGGCTTGCAAATCTTCATCTTCGCGATACATAGCCCAGTCTTCTTCCTCCAAAGTAGTATGCAGGTAATTATTTACTATTGGTCTTATATCTACCAATAATTGCAATAAATCCATGCCTTTTTGTTTCTCTTTCAAAAGGGCATAAACGCAAGACTTCCAAAATAGGTTATGCTCATTGGTAGTGTGAGAGGCAAATCTGGTTACGGGGCAATCTATTCTTTCCTGATAACAATCGAGGGCTTTGTGCAAGGCTTCGGTAGCCTTTTCGGGCTTACCATAAAATATCCAACACGCGCCTATATTATGCCACACTTCGGCATAATCGGGTTTGGCTTCACAGGCTTTTTCGAATAGTGGTATTGCCTCAAGGTACGCTTTGTCAGGATTGGGTATAGGAAATGTACGCTTTTTCACTTTGCGTTTAACCTCGCAAGCTTTGGCGTAAAAATGTTGTGCTATGATGTCAGGAAAGAAAAGCATCAGTTTTCCTACTGCCTGCTTGCTAAAGGTGTGGTGGTCAAATTTAATTTCCTGTAGTTTTTTTAGGTTTATGAGATTGTGGGGGATATTTTGCAAAGGATTGCCGAGCAGGTTCAAATATTTGATGTCAGCAAAATCACCTACTTCGGCAGGCAAGGTGGTGAGTCCAAAATTCTGAAAGTTGAGGGTATCCGCATAGCCTTTTTCCAACATTTTCGCGATAATCCAAGCTACAGGTTGGATTTTGTGTTCCAACAGATACTTTGCGCCTGTTCCTATAGTGAGCAATGCCATTGTCGCCAATACATCTTTGTCGAGCTTTGCTTTTGGAGTATATTCAAGGAGGTATTTAGTAAAAGCAGGGTCGCGTTTGCACATATACTTATCAAGGTTGTGTATAGTATGCAAAGGCTCAATCTTTTGCCAATTTTTCATGTCAGGAGTAGCCCAATCATGAAATAGTTTTTTGGCTTGCATTTTAATTTTGGGTGTGTTTTCCCCATTTCTTGCCTGCCAAACCGTGAGTGCCAATAAATGGGTGAGGTGTGTATGATGCACACCTCCGCCCTTGAGTAATTGCAATCCTAATAATACTTGAACCTCTTCAGCACTTTCAAGCATGTTCGCAACACGTTGTCGCATTTCTACAGCTTCGGCACTTTCTTCCAAGAGGTACATATTATTATGAGGGTTAAGACTTTATTGCATCTAACACTTCGCTTCCCATAGGCGCGGTGCGTGCAGGAAAGAATTTGATGAGTTCCCCTTTTTCATTCACCAAATACTTGGCAAAATTCCAGTCAGGCGTTTGGTCATTCCAACCATTTTGTGCTTTTTGGGAAAGCCATTGGTAGAGTGGGTGTTGGTCTGTGCCTTTCACTGAGAGTTTGGCAAACATTTGAAACGACACACCATAGTTTTTTTGGCAAAAAGAACCAATTTCGCTATTGGATGCAGGCTCTTGCCCCATAAAATTGTTGGCAGGAAAGCCGAGAACAACCACTTTTTCGCCAAACTGTTCGTGCAGTTTTTGCAAATCAGTGTATTGTGGCGTGAGTCCGCACTTAGAGGCTACATTCACGAGCAATACTTTTTTGCCTTTGTAGCGTTCCATTGAGATTTCCTCCTTGCCGTCAAGCGAGGTGAGTTTGAAGTCATAAAATGACGTAGCAATAGTGGTAGTTTCCATTTTGGGAGTTGTATCGGGGCGACTTTTTATGGTGGCAACGCCACAAGCATTAAGCATCATAATAGCGACACCTTGTAAAAGAGAGAACATTATATGCATGGTTTAATAATAAATATATGATTGTTTCGATACGTATGTTTGCGGTTTTGCAAACAGTTATCATACCTTATAACCTGATAAGCATAAAAAAAGTTTAGGTCTTCGAAAATTATTGTGTAAGTTTTTAGTATCAAAAGTGGATTGTCTGACAATTTTTGCAGAAGCGTGGCATCTTTTACTCAAAAAGAAAACGCTAAGCGAAAAACGTGGCGGGTATGCTCATGGTGATTATATTTTTTGGTGTTTTATTTTGTAGAGCCATAACCCAAACGAATACCCCAAACAGTAATGTCATCAATTTGGGCTTCTCCGCCCATCCAGTCTATTAAAAACTGCTCTATCACCTCGCTTTGCAATTCAGCAGGAATTTTATGCATATCAAAAAGCATTCTTCTTAATCGCTTAGTCATAAAACGTTTTTTGCCTACGCCACCAAACTGGTCTTGCATACCGTCTGAGTACATATAAATACTCGTAACGCTATCCAAAGCAAGGTCTTGTCCTATATAGGCAAGTTCTTTTTTAGTTTGATATCCTCCTACAGACCCCAGCTCTCCCTTCAATTCTTTGAGTTCATTGTTTTGAATATATATCAATGAATTGCCTGCTCCTGCATAGCGCAATTTTTTTTCTGAAGGAATTATTAAACAAATAGAAAGCTCCATGCCATCTCTGTTTTTGCTTTGGTATTGGTTCAGGTTGCGATATACTTTGTCGTTGAGTTCTTTGAGTATCAATTCGGGCTCGTGAATTTCAGCGTCATGCACTATTTGTTTCAACAACGAGTCGGCTATCATAGACATGAAAGCGCCTGGTACGCCATGCCCTGTACAATCGCCTACCGCCACAATAATTTTTTCAGGCATGCCATCAACAGGTTCTTTGTGAGCAAACCAGTAAAAATCTCCGCTCACTATATCGCGAGGGCAGTAAAATATAAAGTATTCGGCTAAATGTTTGCTTATTTCTTCTGCACGTGGAAGCATGGCCTGTTGGATATGCCGTGCATATTGAATACTTGCGGTTACAGCTTCGTTTTTTTTAGCAATAATATGATTTTTGGCATCCAAATCTTCCCAAAGCACTTTTAAGTCTTGGTGCTGTGTTTCTATTTCTTGGTGTTGTAA
>JAYTNK010000081.1:0-5785 GCA_043748375.1 Cytophagales bacterium | reverse complement strand
CAGATGTATATCTCAAGCAAAATAAAGCAGAAGAGGCTATAAACGCACTCCAAAAAGCAAAAAAAGTGATTGAGGAAGTAAAAGAAGTATATAATATGTCGTCTGTACTTGCCCTGCTTTCTAAAGCTTATTTTATTCAAAAAAAATATGAAAAAGCAAAAGCATTTGGAGAAGAGGGACTGCGTATAGCGCAAAAATTACAAGAGAGCCTAAGCATACGCGACTTACACGAAATACTGAGTCAAATATACGAAGCAACCAATGATTTAAAACTTGCAATTATACACCTTAAAAACTTCAAAATGCAAGCAGACAGCCTAAACGATCAAAGAGCAAAAGATAAAATAATCCAAGTAGAGCTACAATATGAATATGATAAAAAAATAAATAAATTAAAATACGAACAAAAAACAAGTTTAACACAATATACTTTTATACTTTGGTCTCTAATAGGTGCATTCTCGAGTTTGTGTGTTATTTTTTATTTTGTCCTCCGAAATAAACGAAAGGAACAAAAAACAAAGCAAATTATCAAAAAACAAAGTGCCGATTTAGCTATATTAAACCAAGAAATTTCAGAAAAAGCGCAAAGTTTGCACGAAAAGAACAAAAAAATACAACTCATCAACGAAGAGTTACAAACTTCTATCGAAGAGCTAACAGCCACCTTGGACACAACGAAGGAACAAAATAAACTTATTCAAAAACAAAAAGAGGAGATAAACAATATCAATGAAAATTTAGAGGTAAAGTTTAAACAGCGCACAGCACAACTTCTATTTCAAAATGAAAGGTTTACCGCATACGCTTTTGCCAATGCGCATAAAGTTCGTGGGCCACTTGCACGTATTTTGGGATTGCTTAGCCTTATCAAAATGGACGAACTCGATAAAGATATATTACCAAAATTAGAAGATTACATAACCAAAATAGGCTTAAATGCTATAGAATTAGATGAAATTATAAGGGCGATGAATACTATTTTGGAGGAAGCTGATTTCTTTGAAATAGATTAGCATACACCTTTTTGTAAATAAAAAAACTTGCCTACGCATCTGTAGACAAGTTTTTTTATTATCACACTTACCTTCTGAAGGCTATCATTTTGCAAAACAGTCTTAGGAAAAGTTGTTAAATAAAGTAGTATTTGAGGTGGCGTATTTTTTGAACGTTGTCCTCTGCGCTTCTGTAGAGTACCGTTTCAGGCTACACACCCTGAAAAAGAGGTATGCTACAGAATGTTATCTTATTAAATTTCCAATCCTTATTTTCTACGTGAACTCGAACTGCTACTGGAACGCGATGGTGCGCTGGAGCTGCTACTGGAGCGCGATGGTGAGCTGGAGCTGCTTGATGAGCGTGTACTACTTGGTGCTTTGGCGGGAGTAGAGGTGCGTGAAGGTGTGTTGCTTGTTGTACTAGGTTTGTAAGTCGAAGATGAAGTAGTGCTTGGTTTACTGCTACTTGTGGTGCTTCGGTTAGTAGTGCTTGGATTGCTACTTGTGGTGCTTCGGTTATAAGTAGTACTTGGATTGCGTTCTGTGGCGCGGTTATAGTAGCGCGGATTATTAGATACTTTTTGTTTGAAAGTTGAGAATTGTTGTTGCTGTTGCTTGCGTTCAAAAAAGCTGGGGTTTACTTTCTTTGCCGCTTCGCTATTCGTACCAAACGCATTGTCTTTTGAGCCATAGTATGGCTTGTATCTTGTTTGTGGATTGGTACGATATGTATCATAGTGTTGGTAAGTGCTTTGATAAATACGTGGCTGTGAGGCACTTAACATACGATTCATAAACATATATTGTCCATAATATTCCCAAAAAGAATTACCTTGCGCATCTTGTTTCCAAGAGCCATAACCTTTATTGCCTACAAAATTATTGAAACCTGGAGGTGAGGGAGTTTTATGTACCGAACCATCAAGCGATTTAGAGGCAAGCTCAAGCCCCATGTTGTCTATATTTTGAGCAAAATATTCCTCCGTAACGGCTATCCACTCGGTTGTAATGGGTTTAGTAGTCGAGTCTTGTATATTTTTTGTAATACGGTATTTGTGTTTGTAAATGTGTTTGTGCTCATCGAGTTCCATATCATACAATACGATAGCATACATTTTTTCATTAGACAAATCACGCATCATTTTGTCTACAGGCGTGGCAATATAAGGGCGTTTTTTTTCGCTACAACCTACTAAAACAATCAATAGGATAGCAAATACAAGGAGATGGACATGGATACGCATAAAAGTAGGGTTTAGGAGTAGGTTGGTAGGCAAGCTTATTATAGCCTAACTCAACTGCCTCAAATAGCGTACCTAACGTATAAATTGTTTGTAAACTGTTAAAAATTTGGTTATGGTTTTGAAATACCTGTTTTTATAGTTACTTTTGCCTTGACTGCCATTCGACACGCTTATATTTGCCAAATGGTAGTATTCATTGTCTTAGTTTTAACAGCTAAATACCTTATCGATGCGCATTGCTCTTTGGATTATCGGCTTTATTTGCCTTGTAGCCCTCTTATTATATTTTAAAAAGCCAGCTAATCAAAGCTTGCCTACGCAGGCAAGCAAAGGCAACTCGCCTCCCAAACCACAACCTATTCGCGTAAATGGTTATGTAATCAAAAACACGTCTCTTGCCAACCAAATTAAAGTGGTAGGCACTATCCTCGCCAATGAGGAAATCCAACTTCGAAGCGAAGTGGCAGGCAGAATTATACGCCTAAGCTTCACTGAAGGCACTATGGTTACTAAAGGACAACTCCTGCTAAAAATCAATGACGCGGATTTACAAGCACAACTCAAGAAAGTAAAATCACAAAATAAACTGGCGCAAGATAATGAAAAACGCCTGAAATTACTCTTAGAAAAAGAAGGTATTAGTCAAGCTGATTACGAAATAGCGGTTAATCAACTCAATGTATCGGAGGCAGATATAGAAGCACTTACAGCACAAATTCAAAAAACAGAGATACGCGCACCATTTACAGGCGTAATAGGCTTGCGCGAAATTAGTGAGGGTGCGTATATTACGCCTCAAACTAACATAGCCTCGTTGCAAGATGCAGGGCAGGTAAAAGTTGAATTCTCTGTTCCTGAACGGTATGCTATGCAGGTGCGGGCAGGCAATGAGATAAAATTTAGCGTGGAAAATAGTACAGAAAAATACACAGCGCGTGTTTATGCTATCGAACCAAAAATAGACCTTAGCACACGCAATTTAACTGTGAGAGCCGTTTGTAGCAATCAAGGTGGCGTATTATTTGCAGGCAGTTTTGCAGAAATTGAAATCACACTTTCGCAAAGTGCGCAAGCACTCCTAATACCCAGTGAGGCGATAATCCCCCAATTAAAAGGAAAGGCGGTCTTCGTAGCCAAAAACGGCAAGGCTATCTTACAACCTATCAAAACAGGAACACGCCTGCAAAAAGATGTGCAGGTATTGGACGGACTGCACATAGGCGATACCATAGCCACTTCAGGAACGCTTCAATTAAAACCAGATTCGCCTATATTAATTGTGAAAATAGAGCAATAAATCATTTATTTTATGAAATCTGAACGTTCTCCTTTTCAAACCGCATGGATGTCTTTTGACTTAGGCGAAGCGCGCCCTTGTGATGGCACGTATTGTTTTTATGCCTACGATAGCCTCCCTCCTATCCCTGATGAGGCAACTTTTACAGGTAATTTTGAGTGGCTCGATTTCAAATCTAAGGCTCATGTTGCTGATGCTTCGCTCAAACATATAGAGGCTGAGGCACAGCGTTTAGGCATCCCTTTACCTGCGGGTTTCGGGGCATTTATGGGAGATTCGGCTCTACAAGATTCGTTTCCTTCGTGTACGGCTTGCACTTTTGGCTTGTCTGAAAATTTTATTCCTGCCCGTATTGAGGAAGGCGGATATTTCTTGCGGTTTATGAACGACCAGCAAGATGTCTTAATGTGGTATCTATATTTCTCACCTACAGGTGAACATTGCGTAGTGGTTTCGAATATTTTGTATGATGACGAGGAGTATTTCAACGACTTGCCTACCGAAGCCATCAAAAACAGTTCGGGTTATTGCGCGCCTTCTTTTGAAGCGTTTTTGTATCGAATATGGTTGGAAAATAAAATTTGGTTCAGTATGAACGAGGGCGAAACCACCGACAAACTCCAAGAAGCATATTTAGCACACTATTTATAGCAATTTTATCCTGCTGTAGGAATTGTCGTGCTACTTTTTCGCACATTGTCAAGGTCTTCGACCATTAACAACGTTAAAAACAGTCTTTTTTACAAGAAACCGTCGATAGCATTACAATTCCCACAGCAAGAATTTTATTGTACCCTATAGGTAAGTGCCAAATGATGCCCAATGCCTACATTCGTTTGGGAGGCAAGAGCATAATCAAACTGGAACTTGTTGAAAATGAAGCCAATGCCTGCAAATTGTGCGATGGTTTGTGTTTGCGCTTGAGCAGTGCCGTTTCCTTGTATGCCTGTACGAAGCATTACTTTTTTGTGTATTTTGTAGGCTATTCCCAAACGTGGCGAAAGAGCATAGTCCAATGTTTTTTCAGCCTCCACATACATGGACAGCGCGTCTATCGGTTGGTAGGCAAGTCCTGCCTTAAGCGTAGTAGGAATAGCTCGCGCCACGCCTATATAATCTTTGAACGCGCTTTGCGTAAAATTGTAAATATGCACACCAAATCGCATATATTTGTTCAGTGGTAGTTGCGCCCCAAATTCAAAAGTAAGTTTGCCTTGACTGCCAAGCGTGGCTTGTGCGATTTGCACATAATTCACTTTCATGGCTATATTTACTTTTTGCATAGAATATGCGTAACCTATACCCAATTTAGTTTCGCTATAAATCTTATCGCCAAAACGCGCCACTTGCATACCCAAAACTCCCGCAGGCAAGGCTTGAGTATAGGCAAGGACAAAGGTATTAAAATTGCCTATTAACAACGGAGTAGTATGATAACTCATACCCACGCTTTGTTTTTTTAGCCCTGCCATACCTGCAGGATTATTGCCTACCGCCCATACATCGGCTAAGGTAACGGCTGTATTGCCCATTCCCCACGCAGACGCACCTATAGTGCTTGCCTCTATTTGTGCCTGAATTGAGGACGAAAAACTAGAAAAAAGAATGAAAAGACAAATGTACAGCTTCATATAAATAGGTATTTGATGCTATGAATTTAATAGTAGGCTTCTTGCAAAAACCCTATTTGCTCTCTCAAAATTAGAAAGGCAAAATGTAAGAACTTAAGAAACACTTTTGCAAGAAATCTACTATTAACAACTATTATTTTTTATTTTTTTCTTCTTTTAGGTGTTTTAGAATTTTTAAAGTCGTTACAGTTGTTATTTTTAGATATCTTATTACTTGGGCTATGGCTGCGCAGATAAGAGACATGGTTATACAACCAATAGCAAAAGGAAAAGCGGAAGAATTTACTATCGCCAATGCGCCTAAAATTAAGCCTACTGCAGCCAAAATTGAAAAAATAATAGCGGTTGTAGATGATGTATTTAAATCATCAAGATCTTCGGGTATCTCCATGGTATATAGTTTGTTTATATTTTATGCACCATCGTAGCCGCTGCCTGGTCAGTAGGCAAGAGCAAAAGTTCGGCAATATTCACATGAGCAGGGCGTGTAACCACAAACGCAATCGTTTCAGCCACATCTTGAGCAGTAAGCGGTGTGTAATTTTCATAGACCTTGCCTGCCCGCTCTGCATCTCCTTTGAAACGCACCAACGAAAACTCTGTTTCTACTAAACC
>JAYTNK010000080.1:0-10129 GCA_043748375.1 Cytophagales bacterium | reverse complement strand
GGTTTTTTTACATAGAATAGGGGTTGCAACCCCTATTCTATGTAAAAAGGCACTTTTGGAAACCTGCAAAAAAATTCCCGCAATAACTTTTTAAGAACCATTACTATATAAAAACACCATTTTTGAATCTATTTAGGACTGTGTAGTTGAAATAATAAAATAAAAATAGCTTGATAATTTAACTTTTTGTGGTGATTTTTAAATTTAAATACTTGATTGTAAAACACTTAAAAATCCCAACATTCTCTTACTTTTCTGCTTGCACAAAATACATCGATATTTTGCCTTTGTTTTTGGCTTGTATCATGCCGCGCGACTCACATTCAAAATGGTGTTTTATCAATTCGTATGTTGTTTCAGAAATATTAACCTTGCCTACCTCTCCGCTACTTTCCATACGCGAAGCCACGTTTACCGAATCGCCCCATACATCGTAGGCAAATTTGTTCTTGCCTATCACGCCTGCAATGAGGCAACCTGTATGAATACCTACACGCAATTCCCAAACAGGCAATCCTTTAGCTTCTTTTTCTGTTTTCCATTTTTGCATAAAATGCTGCATAGCCAAACCTGCTTTTACGGCATCAATAGGATTGGTTTTGTTTTTGAGAGGCACACCACCCACTGCCATATACGCGTCGCCAATGGTTTTGATTTTCTCTAAATTATATTCCTCGCAAATCTCATCAAAAGCAAGGAAACAAGTATTCAAATCTTCTATAATCTCTTGCGGTTGGACTTGCTCTACCAGATTCGTAAAGCCTTTCAAATCTGTAAAAATAATGGTGGCTTGGGTGTAAAATTTGGGTGTAGCGTATCCTTTTTCTTTAAGCTCCTCAGCTACTTCTTCTGGCAAAATATTCAGCAGTAAGCGTTCCGATTTTATTTTTTCCTCAATGATATATACATTTTGTTGGGCTATGAGGTCATTAGCTTGTTTGAGCTCTATGTTTTTGAGGCGATGAATTTCCGATTCTTGTTTACTTTTTTCAAGGTTGTGTTTGGCTTCGAGTGTGGCATATTTAGCTTCATTTTCCTCGCCTACCACAATAGTATGAATTTCCATATATTTCTCAAAGTAGGCAAGGGCTTGTTTGGTATCGTCCAAAAGTTTGTAAACTTCTGCCATACCTTGATAAGCGCGTTGCAGGCGAGGGTTTGCTAAGACGCTTTTGGCACTTTCCACTGCTTTTTCATAGTAAAAAAGAGCCTTAGTATAGTCGTTTAAAGTGGTATAAACGCGCCCAAGGTTTAGTTCGGTGGTACTCATGCCCAAAAAATTCTTCAATTCGAGGCGAATATCATAACTTTTGTGTAAGTAGTCCAATGCCTTTTTATAATCTCCTAACTGTTCGTATGTAGTGCCTAAGTCATTGTAAACACGCGCTTCTACAGAAGGGATTTTTCGTTCTATAGTGGTAGGCAAGGCAGTTTCATAATAATAAATGGCTTTGTCGTATTCTTTACGCGAAAAAGCCACATTGCCCAATCCACTCAAGGTGGACGTATAACCTTCTATATCATGTATATTTTCGAATATATCTAAAGACCGTTTGTACGCTTCCTCTGAATTGTCATATTGTTTCATCTCCACATAAAAACTTGCCAACAAATAGCTTGTCCAAGCGATGGAGGTGGGGTCATTTTGTTCTTCTGCAAAAATGATAGAATTTTGTAAACATTCAAATCCTGTATCAAAATCTCCCATACGCCAATGTATATTTCCATATACCGTTTGTAACCAGCCACGCGCGTACGAATTGGTATCTTTTAATGCTTCTTTCGCCTCTTCCAAATATTTGAGTGCCGAAGGCACATCGCCTTTGCGAAAGTAAGCTTCTGCCGCAAACATGACTTTAGCTTCTGCTATGCCTTGTGGATAGTCAATTTGGTTAGCAAGCTCAAATACCTCGTGTGCATACCCATAAGACGCTTCTCTATTGGTAACGCGTTGTGCTTTGATTTTTAAACTAAGTTCTATAACGCGGTCTTTGATTTTCTGGTAGTTTTCTGTGGTAAGCGGCTGTTCCATGGGTAAGTTACACAATTTTGAAGGTAAAGGTTCAAAAATTATTCTGTAAAAAATAGGGGGGGCATCAATTAGAGCTTTCCCAATTACACGCGTTTCTTTTTTTGTAGCAGACGCTGCTCATAAGGGGCAAAACAGCTAATCGGCTACTTGAATCTAACTTTATTTAATTTTTCATTTTTTTTAGAATAAAAACTGTTTTGCATCAAAAAGGCGTATGAATATAACTTTTTAGTCGAACCTTTTTTCCTCGACTGGTTAATACAAAGTCTTCAAAATCAAGTCTGCAATTACCTATATTTTCCAATTCTGGGCGTTTGTGGGGCGTGATAATAACGATATTTGGACTATAGACAAATAGATTTTCTGTAACCGTGAACAGCCATTCTTCTGGGCATAGGTGCAAGGCAAAGCTACACACAATGCTACTAAAAGTATGTGGAAACTCAAAGTTTCCCCTCAAAAAATCATCAAAACTATAAGCGGCACAAGGCTTTTTTAGTTTTTTTGCATATAATTTGTGGGTATATGCATCAGAGGCTAAAAAATTTGTATGTCCTAAATCTTTCCACACTTTGCTTACCTCGCCTCCCCCTGCGCATAAATCTAAGGCTTGGCTATAGTCTACTCGTTCTGCATTGCGCAAAATAAGTTCGGTTACTTGTTCCTCATGTGGGTTTTGGTAGGCAAGTGCATTTTGTTGATAGTATGCCTCTACCCCTTTTTTTTCGTACGCAGTTCGTAAGTGAAGCATATCAAAATCGGTTAATTTATGATGTTTTGAGGCTTTCCTGCCCTATTTTTGTTCTTATTTGAGCTTCGCACATGGCTAATACAGTTTCTGGCGTTAGTCCGTTAGGTTCTATGGGTTCGAGCATAGTCATTTCGTAGCGAAGACCAAAGGGTATGTAACCATATTTGCGCGGGACTAATTGCCATGAGCCGTCTACAGCCATAGGTACAACCAACGCAGAAGGCATATTTTCGAGCAGGGTAGCCAAGCCGCGCAATTTAAACTCTTTGAGTTTGCCATCGCGTGAGCGCGAGCCTTCAGGATAGATGAGGGCTGCGAATTTCCGTTCTTCAGCTCGAATCGCCATGTCGGTTATAGCTTTGACAGCTTGATTGCCGTCTTTGCGGTCAATAATAGCATGAAAGCCATTTCGCAAATGAAAAGACGCACTTGGCGCGCCTTTAGCTAACTCTTTCTTGGCGACAAATTTGACATGGAATTTTCGGAAATACCAAAATTCGCAAGGTATATCGAACATACTTTGGTGATTGCTTACTACAATCAACGGGCGGTTATGCTCAAGCATACAACGCGCAGGATTGAAGCGAATACGTGTGCCTATGATTTTTAAGGTCTGAATGATTACCCACATCAGCGTGTGAATGGTGTTTTGGCTTGCTCGATAGCCAAATAAAAAAGCTATGCGTAAACACACATCACCTATAAAAAGAGCCAATAAGAAAATAATAGCAAAAATAATAGTGGTTATCCAGCTCCACAATACGTAAAAAAAATGTATCATAATTCAAAATGTAGTCCCCCAAAGAGTGAAATACCCATGAGGTCTGTGTTGTAAAATTCGGCGGTTTTTTGGTTCAAAGCATTGCGCACATTTATAAATATGCTGGTATTGGGTACGATTTGGAAATTGAGTTTGGCATTTACAATGAGTTTACCTGAAATATCGCCCTTGCCTCTCCCGTCAGCATAAGAGGGGTTTTGGTAGGAATAATAAGTGTAGCCCGTAAAAAAATAGGGGTTTAGATTGATAGATAATTTTTTGGGTATAATCTCATAATTTGCGATAACTCCTCCAAACCATGCGGGCATACCAGTATCTGTTTCTTTTTGCCCTATGAAAGAATTGATATTGTTTTGGGTAGGGTTTGCTGCCAACAGTGCCTTTTCAGTATTGTTGTAGGGCGAAGAGTTACGTAATTGTACGCGTTGGTAGGTAAGGTAAGGGCGAATATTTACAGCTTTATCGACCACCCAATTCACCGAAATAGTTACACCCAATTGATTGGTAACCAAGGGTATATTCAAGGTTTGAAAAGGCTGGACGACATACGTTGTGCCTGCTACTGCCTTTGAGGTTGCATCTCCATAGAGAAAATTTGCATAATTTTTGGTGTGATTGTAGAAAATCTCAAGATCGCTTTGCAAATTTTCGGTTAAGTTAGAGCGGTAGCCAATCTCTATCATATCCATGGTATGAAGGGCTAAATTTTTATTGCCCACCACCTCTATAGCAAGTGGAATAGTATTATCGACTACTAAAAATCTATCTGCATACGTAAAAATAATATTTGCAGAGCGGTTAGCACGTGCATAAACGGCGCGAATAAGATTGCGTTCATCTACCTTGTAATTTCCTGAAACTTGGTAGGAGAGAGATGGCTTATCAGGAAAATTAAAAATATCTACTCGAATGGCACTCAACAAGCGCAAACGCCCTTTTAGAAATCCAGCATAATCTACACGCAAGAAAGGCGCAACGGTTCTAATGCCTCGCCTGCCATTAAACTGCCCTGTTTTTTGAACAAGATCTACATAAGGTGTGTCATCATAAATACCTTGCCTGAAGTTAATACCTGGCTCGATGGTAAGTCCCTTTTTGCTAAATTCATATTCTATCAATCCGTCAACAGTTTGAAAGTCCCATTTTTGCCCCAATGTGCCTAAGCCTTCCTCTTGTGTGCCTTTTTGGTAAGAGAATTGCGCGCTTATCTTTTTGTAATGTGTGCTAATATCCCCATAAACACTTTTAGAGGTGGAGGTAGTGAGTGGCGTGGCAAAATTTTCAGAATATGCCTTTTGCACCCTTGAGTCTTGTGCGCCAAAGGAGGCTTTTACTTTTATGTCCTCACGAGGTTGGTAATGAAAAAAGGCATTATAACCATACTTCTGCATAGCTTGTTCAGGAGAAGGGTACGCATTGCCCAAGCCTGCAAGTTGCGGGATATTGGCTAACGGTATGTACGCATTTTGAGTGTAATTGTAGTAAGTGTCTTGTGTACGATTACGCCTTTGTGCATTGCCAGAGAGTATGAAGCTAAATTTGTCTTGAAATTTATAACCTAATGAACCATTGTTGATATTCGTTTGGTTTGAGCCTTGTTGCGCGTTGGCTACCGCATACCAGCCTTTTTGTTCGGGCAGGCGCGTGATAATATTAATAACGCCTGATACCGCATTTGGTCCATACATAGCAGACGTAGGACCGCGCACTAATTCAATACGTTGAATATCATTTAAGTCTATAGGCAAGGTTTCCCAAAATGTCCCTCCCAAATAATAATTATAAGTAGGTCGGTCGTCTATCATTACAAGCGTAGTTGTATTGCCCGCCACTGAAAACAGTGAATTGCGTTGTACATTTGAGCCACCACGCAAATGAATGTCAAAATTGCCGTTGCTTTGCTCCAGCACTACCAAGCCAGGAATGAGCCGCAATGCCTCCATGATAGATACACAACCTGCACGAAGTATATCCTCTTTTGTAATCACTGAAGTAGAAAAAGGGGCATCAAATAATCGTTCCGACTTCTTAGACGCAATACTTACTTTTACGTTCAGTACATCTTCATCGAGCAATTTATACATATCCTCTACTTTGAAGCGCATCAGGTCAGGCAGGCTATCATTTTGCGCAAAGGCGACTTGTGTATAAAACCAAAAGCAGGCAATAAAAAAACAACGTGTTATCATTTTTTTTAGTTGGTTTAATTATTAGTTTCGTTTACGCTTTCATCTATTAAAAATAATATCAATTTTGTTGCACCCTGCGCACCCATTACAAGCGTGTGGTCAATATCAGCTGTTTGGCTTGGAGCAGAGATAAAAGAAAGCATGGAGGGGAAAGAGTTTGCATTTCTTTCTTGATAAATTTCCATCGTTTCTGCAAGTGTGCCTATAAGTTGTGAAGTAAAAGCCACCACTATTTGAATAGGAGCAAATGTAACCCATTTCCGCCCAGAGGCACGCTTGGAAGAAATTAAGATACTACCTGTTTCTGCAACCAAAAATTCTGCCAATACTAAGGCTACCTCAGCCTTTTCCCAATGAATGTCATCTATTTCATAATCAATCAATGGAATTTGTAAAAGGGTTTGTAAATAAGGTTCTTCAGCAAATAAATACTGTATTTTATGGTAGGCAAGCCATTTCTTGAGTGTCCATAAAAATTCCTCAAGGCTTTGGCAAAAATAAAAATCTCCTTTATTTTGTTGAAAAGCATGGGCAAAACAAACCTCAAGCGACTCGTCAATAAGCGGCTTAAATGGTTGATGGGTTAGAGATGGTTTGGCTACAGGCGCATCAATAGGCGTTTGCAGCGCCTTTTGTATGCGCAAAAGTATGCGCTCGCGTGAATTCATTGAAGCAAAGATGTACGTTTTATTTTTGAATAGCAAATTAGCTGTTTTGTCCTTTGTAACAACGTTTGCTACGCAAAAATAAAACTCACGCAAAGATAGTGGTTTTGTAAAAAAAAGCAGGCTTTTTTTATAAAACACGCTGTTTTATTTGCTTTTGTGTTTTTTGTGTTTTTTAGTTTTGTACTGTTAAGGTTTTTATCTACCCAAACCAAGCGGTTTTTAGGCTTTGCAAACGATAACAATAATAATAATTTTCTCAAAAGTAAAAAAGACGTTTGAGAATTAGTTTTTTTTGTATAATTTGCAACTTAATTTTTTTCAAGATGAAACGCATAGCAGTATTTACATCAGGAGGCGATGCCCCAGGCATGAATGCTTGTATCCGCGCAGTTGTTCGCTGCGCTATTTATAGCAAAATAGAAGTGTATGGCATCAAAAGAGGCTATGAAGGTATGATTAGTGGGCAAATTCAAGCCATGAACTCACATTCAGTAAGCAATATTATTCAAAAAGGAGGCACGATTCTAAAATCAGCCCGTAGCATGGAATTCATGACCGCAGAAGGTCGCAAAAAGGCTTACCAACAACTCAAAAATTTTGATATTGATGGACTTGTAGCCATTGGAGGCAATGGCACTTTTACAGGTTCAAAGCTCTTTTTTGAAGAATTTGGTGTCCCCACTGTAGGCTGTCCAGGTACTATCGACAATGATTTGTATGGTACGGATTACACCATTGGCTATGATACGGCTGTTAATACAGCCCTTGATGCTATTGATAAAATTCGAGATACCGCTGATTCTCACAACCGCGTATTCTTTATTGAGGTAATGGGACGCGACTCAGGTTATATTGCTATTCAATCAGGTATTAGTGGCGGAGCCGAAATTGTAATGGTACCTGAAACAGACACCTCTATAGAAACCGTTATCAGCACGCTTGAAAAAGGTAAATTACAACATAAAACCTCTGCTATTGTGATTGTAGCAGAAGGCGATGAAGAAGGAAATGCCACAGAAGTAGCCGCAAAAGTAAAAGCCCGCCTATCCGATTTGGATATTAAGGTTACTACATTGGGGCATGTGCAACGTGGAGGCTCGCCTACCTCCCGCGATAGAATCCTTGCCTCTCGTACGGGTGTTGCGGCTGTAGAAGCCCTCATAAAAGGCTATAAAAACGTTATGGCGGGTGTAGTAAACGATGAACTTGTGTTCACACCTTTTACGGATACTATCACAAAGCATAAACCTATTAGCAACGACTTAATTCGATTGGTAAATATTTTGAGTATATAAGCCAATGTAGATTTGCAAATAAAAAATGGTTATTTGACAATTTTTTAAGTTTCGCCTGTTTTGAGGCTAAAAATTGTCAGATAACCAATATGTCTATTTAGGCAACAGTTAAGGCAAGATGCCCAACTCCTTGCCTACTTCTGTGAACGCTGCAATAGCTTTGTCTAATTGTTCTTGTGAGTGTACTGCCGACATTTGCACGCGAATACGCGCCTTACCTTTTGCTACCACAGGGTAATAAAAACCAATAACATAAATGCCTTTATGCAATAATTTTTCTGCGAATTGTTGTGCTACAGTAGCCTCATACAACATGATAGGCACAATAGCATGTACACCCTCTTTGATGTCAAAGCCTGCGGCAGTCATTTTTTCGCGAAAATAAGTAGTGTTCCACTCTAATTTATCGCGTAGTTCGGTAGTTTCAGAAAGCATATCCAAAACCGCGATAGACGCTCCCACTATAGCAGGCGCGAGCGTGTTCGAGAATAGGTAAGGGCGCGAGCGTTGGCGCAACAGCTCTATGATTTCCTTTTTCCCCGTTGTAAAACCACCCATTGCTCCCCCTAAGGCTTTGCCGAGTGTGCCTGTAATGATTTCCAACTTGCCTGCCACACCCTTAAGTTCAGGGACACCACGACCTGTTTTGCCTATAAAACCAGCAGAATGACACTCGTCACTCATTACCATAGCATCATATTTTTCTGCAAGTGCGCATATCTTGTCCATTTGCGCGATAGTGCCATCCATAGAAAACACACCATCTGTTACAATAAGCCGAAAACGTGCATCTTTTGCTTCTTGTAGGCGAGCTTCAAGGTCTGCCATATCGCTGTTTTTGTAACGGAAGCGTTTTGCCTTGCACAAGCGTATGCCATCAATAATAGACGCGTGATTGAGTTCATCAGAAATTACGGCATCTTCTTCGCCTAAAAGCGGCTCGAATACACCACCATTTGCATCAAAGGCAGCGGCATAAAGGATAGTATCCTCTGTGTCAAAGAATTGCGATATTTTTTGCTCCAGTGTTTTGTGAATATCTTGTGTGCCACATATAAAGCGTACTGAAGCCATACCAAAACCATGCGAATCCATGATGTCTTTTGCTGCTTTGATAACGCGCGGGTGGTCGCCAAGCCCTAAGTAATTATTGGCGCAAAAGTTTATCACCTCGCCTGCCTCTGTAGTACTGATGAGGGCGCGTTGAGGCGTAGTAATGATACGTTCTTTTTTGTATAGACCCGCTTCTTTGAGGCTGTCCAATTCGTTTTGGAGATGTTTTTGGAAAGAAGTGTACATGAGTGAGTATGTTTTTGGGAAAGATAATAGCGATAAATGACTAATGTATTAAACATTTTGTCTGCAAAAATAGTTAATTTTACGAAACTTTTACAAAAAAAATGAAAGCAATCGTTATCGGAGCAGGTTTTGCGGGAATATCTGCCGCTACACGCCTTGCGCAAGCTGGCTGGGAAGTAGATATAGTGGAAAAAAATGAAATGGCAGGAGGCAGAGCGCGTGTATTCGAACACGAAGGTTTTGTGTTTGATATGGGGCCGAGTTGGTATTGGATGCCTGATGTATTCGAATGGTATTTTGGTCAATTTGGGCATAGCGTAGCAGATTTTTACAATTTGGTGCGCTTAGATCCTTCCTATCAAGTCATATTCAGCGAACAGGAAAAATGGAATATCCCTGCTGATATGAACGCGTTTAAAGCCTTGCTTGAACAACACGAAGTGGGTAGTAGCCTGCAATTAGACGCTTTTTTGGCGCAAGCCGCCTACAAATATAAAGTAGGTATGCAAGACCTTGTACATAAACCTAGCCTTTCCGCGCTTGAATATGCTGACACACGTTTGTTGGGTGCTATGTTCAAAATGGACGTGTTAAAGTCATTCGAAAAACACATCAGGCAGTTTTTCAAGGATTCAAAAATCTTGCAACTTATGGAGTTTCCCATCTTATTTTTGGGTGCATTACCCAAAAATACTCCAGCCTTATATAGTTTGATGAATTATGCCGATATTCAACTTGGCACATGGTATCCTATGGGCGGTATGCACCGTATTGTACAAGCGATGGTGCAAGTAGCCGAAAAATATGGTGTCAAGTTTCATTATAATCAACCTGTTCAGCGCATTAAAGTGCAAGGTAAAAAAGCTATTGGTGTGCTTACGCCTGACTTGAATCTGAACGCTGACGTTATCATTGGCGGGGCTGACTATCAACATATTGAAAGCAAGTTGCTTGAGCCAAATTTACGAAGCTACAGCGAGAAGTATTGGAAAACCCGTACATTTGCACCATCTTGTATGATTTATTATTTGGGAGTAAATAAAAAACTATCCAATTTGCGCCACCATAATTTGTTCTTTGATACGGATTTTGGGCTTCACGCAAGCGAAATATA